>JBDRPV010000136.1:0-13200 GCA_043826745.1 Parcubacteria group bacterium | reverse complement strand
CAGTAAGGTAGGAAGTTGAGCTAAAGCTCTTTGTAAACCCCATATCGTACTTTTGCCACTTTTACCTGTTAATAAGCCTTTTTGAACATATTCAAATACAAACTACTTATCCTCGCTTTCCTGATTCTGGTTATCGGTACTGTTGTTAATTACACGCAAAAAGACAATAAAACCGAAGTTGATAATAGTATTAAAGGCTCAGCCGCTTCTAGTAGCGCAGGAGAAGACACCGCCCCTGCCGAAAAAACCCCCGTCGAATTCACGCTCGTGGCTGGCGGCGACGTCATGCTCTCGCGCCACGTTGGCACCAAAATCCGGGAAGCGGGCGACCCGATATTGCCTTTCCGCAAAATTGCTGACACCTTCAAAGAAGCTGATATCGCTTTTGTTAATCTCGAAACTCCCTTCTATGATCAAGGCCCACCCGTTACCGAAGGGATGGTTTTCAAAGCCGAACCAGAAACTATCGCCGGACTCACCCACGCTGGCATCGATATCGTCTCGCTCGCCAACAACCACACCCGCAACAAAGGCGAAGCCGGACTCATTTACACCCTGGATTACCTCCGCGAAAATAACATCGCCTACTCCGGCGCTGGTAAAAATTTTACCGAAGCTCATTCCCCTACTATCATAGAACAAGATGGCTTTAAAATTGCCTGGCTCTCCTATACTTTCAGCGACGGGGTTAGCAATTATTCGCGCGTCGAAGCAGAAGATCCAGACGTAGCATTCCTAGAAACGGTACAAATGGAAAAAGATGTCAAAGCTGCCAAAGAAAATTCCGACTTGGTCATTGTCTCCATGCACGCTGGTAATGAATACACAACTGTCCCGAGCGTCCAACAAAAAGAATTCGCCCACGCCGCCATCGATGGCGGAGCAGAGCTAATAATCGGTCACCATCCCCACGTCGTTCAGATTACGGAAGAATATAACGACAAATATATCATTTACAGCCTGGGTAACCTGGTTTTTGACCAAATGTGGTCGGAAGAGACACGGGAAGGGGTAATTGCACGCTGCCAATTCCAAGATACGAACGTTAAAAGTATAGAATTTGTCCCGGTTAAGATAGAAAATTATAACCAGCCGCGATTGGCAACAGGCGCGGAATCTGCTAGGATATTAGAAAGGATGGGGTTGGAGGAGAATGTTATTGAGTTTTGAAGATTGCCCCGATCTTACCTGCCTGCCGGCAGGCAGGTCGGGACTGCAAGCGGAGCTTTGTGAGCCTGAGAGCGAAACGATCATGGCAAGTAGCAATAAATACAACTTTATGACACTAGAAATAAAATTCCACGCCCGCGCCGGGCAAGGTTCCAAAACCATGGCCCAATTCATGGCCGAAGCAGCGGCTGCGCAAGGGCAATACGCTCAGGCTTTTCCCTATTACGGTCCCGCTCGGGGTGGTGCCCCAATGGATGCCTTTACCCGTATATCTGATAAACCAATTCGGATTCACACTTTAATTATCGATCCTGATATTTTGGTGGTGGTGGATGAAACTTTACTCGCTTCTCAGAAAATGCTCTGCAACATGCACCGTGATCAAATCCTTCTAATAAACAGTCAGAAATCAGCTAAAGAGATAGCTGATAAGTATAAATGCCCGGCAACAAAAATTTACGCTCTCGACGCCAGTGGCATTGCCATTAAAAATCTCAAACGCGACATGGCCAATACTTCCCTCCTCGGCGCCCTGGTAAAAATTGTTGATCAAGTAGAATTAAACGACCTTAATAAAATAGTCGAGCGGAAATTCGGGAAGAAACTCGACCCGGAGTTAACCACAGCCAATATTAATACTATCAAAGAAGGCTATGACTCAATCGAATAAGAAAAAAAAGTGGGAAAAGATTTTGCCGGGTGGCAATCTCGACCAAGCTGGTTATTCGAAGAATTACCACACCGGTGACTGGCGCAACCAAATTCCCGTTTTAGATAAATCTAAGTGTGAAAATTGTTTGACTTGTGTCGGTTTTTGCCCAGAAGATTGTATTTTAGTTAAAGAGGGTAAAATATCCCACATTGATTATAAATACTGCAAGGGCTGCGGCATTTGCGCCAAAGAATGTCCGATGAAAGCAATAATGATGAAGCAACAAAAATAATATGCCGGAAAAAAATTCCCAGCGAAAAATAATGACTGGTGGTGAAGCGGTCGCCGAAGCGATGCGGCAAATTAATCCGGATGTAGTTTCCGCTTATCCGATTACCCCCCAAACCCCCATCATCGAAACTTTTTCCCAAATGGTGGCGGATGGGAAGGTGGATACTGAATATATTTTAACCGAATCCGAGCACTCGGCGCTCAGTTGTGTGGTGGGAGCCTCTGCCGCGGGTGCGCGAGCGATGACCGCTACTGCCTCGCAAGGCTTAGCCTATATGTGGGAAATGCTGGGAGCGACTTCGGGCATGCGTCTGCCAGTGGTGATGGCAATTGCCAATCGAGCCCTGTCTTCCCCCTTAAACATCCACTGCGATCACTCCGATTCAATGGGCGCCCGCGATCAAGGCTGGATTCAAATTTTCTCGGAAAATATCCAAGAAGTTTACGAAAATATGTTACTGGCTGTTCGTTTATCGGAACACCCAGAGGTATTATTGCCCACCATGGTAATGCAAGACGGTTTTTCTACTAGTCATAGTGCGGAAATAATTGAAATGCTCGATGATGAGGCTGTCAAAAAATTCGTCGGTGAATTCAAGCCACATAAGCCCCTGCTTAATTTTTCCGAACCGATGACTTACGGTCCAGTCGCTTTGCCCGACACCTATTTTGAGGTTAAAAGACAACAAATCGAAGCCATACGGACAGCTAAGCAGAAATATTTAGAAGTTGGCAGCGAATTGAGCAAAATTACCGGCAACAAATATCCCTATTTTGAAGAATATAAGCTAGAAGATGCCGAGGTCGCTCTGGTCACTTCTTCTTCGACAGCTGGTACTATCAAGGAAATTGTTGATGGCTTGCGGGCTCAGGGTAAAAAAGTTGGACTGCTTAAAATAAAATTATTCCGACCTTTCCCTTACGAAGAAATTGCGGCGGCGCTAGCACATATTAAAACTATTGGTGTTCTCGATCGCTCCCCTGATTTTGGAGCGGCAGCGCCATTTTATGGAGATATTAAAATCGGCTTGGCTGACTTGGCTAAGTCGCCCCAACTGCAAAGTTATGTTTTCGGACTCGGTGGCCGAGAAATACAGCTAACGGAAATTGAGAAAGTGTTCGCTGAGTTATTGGCAGGTGAAGTGAGTAAGGAAACTAAGTATATTGGATTGAAGGAATAAATAATTTTTACGTTTTTAAAGACTGCTTTTTTTGTTGAAGCAGTTTTATCGTTAAAACTAGAGTCAAATTTAACTTATTCGACTTCTGTTTCTCCTATTTCTTTCAATAAATTAGCCATTTCAATCGCGTCGACAGCTACCTCCGCTCCCTTATTGCCGTGCTTGGTACCAGCTCGCTCAACTGCTTGCTCAATATTATCAGTGGTCAAAATCCCTAATGAAATTGGCACACCATAGTACTGGCTCAATTTAGCGATACCCTTAGTAGATTCAGAGGCCACATACTCAAAATGGGGCGTTGCTCCTCTAATCACACAGCCAAGGGCTACAAGCGCGTCATATTCTTTACTCTCCGCCATTTTCTTCGCCACTAGCGGAATCTCGAAAGATCCCGGTACCCAGGCTATTCCGATGTCATCCTCAGTCACCCCGTGCCGAACTAAAGCATCCTGGCAGCCGTTCAATAATTTTTGGGTGATAAACTCGTTAAAACGCGCGACGACAATGCCAATTTTTAGCCCTTCGCCATTTAGTTTTCCTTGGTAGGTTTTCATATGTTTTTTTATAATTATATAAACCCTTCTTTTTCTAATTTATTCTTATCCAATCCCCCGCCTTTCATACTCAATGTCCGTTCCACATACCGCGCCAGAATATCAATCTCCAGATTCACCAGGTCACCAACCTTCTTAGCGCCTAAAGTCGTTTCCTGCAAGGTGTGTGGGATAATCGCCACCTTAAATTGCTCATTGTCACATTGTGCTACAGTTAGGCTGATGCCGTCAAGAGCAATTGAGCCCTTGTAGGCAATGTATTTTATTAATTCAGCTGGGGATTTAATTTTTATCTCAGCCGTTTCTCCTGTCCGCTTAATATCCGTTATTTTACCCATACCATCAATGTGCCCGGTCAGTAAATGGCCAGAGATGTCGTTACCAATTTTCATCGCTGATTCTAGATTAACTTTATCACCTCTCTTAAATTTACCTAGAGTCGTCAGCCTCAATGTTTCCGGGATGACTTGAATCGTAAAGCTGCTATCAGATAATTCCACTACTGTCTGACAAGTGCCATCAACAGCGATACTACTGCCAATTTCTAGATCTTTGATTGCTTCCCGAGAGAATATTTCTAGATTCAAAACCTCACGATCTTGTCGTGTGGTTTTAATTTCGCCAATTTCTTTGATAATGCCGGTAAACATAAGTTATTTATTTGTCATTTCTGTGGATGCCAGAGAAATGGCAAATTACATTAAAATATTTCTCGCCTGCTGACAATCTTTTTCGATTTGAGCAACCAACTCGCCCTCGTCCGCAAACTTCTCCACTGGCCGTAACCACTGCACAAAATCCAGCTCTACTATCTTATCATACAAATCCCCTGCAAAATCAAATATAAATACTTCGATCTTTTCTTGTTTCTCATCAAAGCTAGCCGGTGCTCCAACGAAGGTTGCTGCCGAATAATCGCGTCCATCAATGCTAACCATTGTCGCCCAAACTCCTCTTTTGATATTATCTTCCGGCTTTAGTTCTAAATTAGCCGTCGGGTAGCCAAGTTTTCCTCCTCGACCCCCTCCCTTGATTACCGATCGCCTTATTTTTTCAACCTTCATCATAATACAGAAATTTAACACAATAATAGCCCAAATTCAAGCCATTTTCCTTATTGCAGTATAGCACAATCGCCGCTACAATTAGTACTATAGTGATTAAAATGAACTATGCTGGGTTTTTTGTTAGCTTTTTTGGCCGCCTTGTCTCAGTCAACCCGTGACGTTCTAAATAAGACAATACTGAGCAAAGATATTAATGAATACGTGGTCGCCTGGGCACAGTGTTTTTTTGCTTTGCCTCTGCTTTATTCGGCTCTACTTTTTACTGGCATCCCCACTATTGGTAAAAATTTCTGGTTAGCCATCTTTAATACTTTTGAAATGTTTATTTTATTACCTTTCATGCTCCATCGTTGTTCCACCCTGCCAAAACAGCAGCGGTTAAAAAAATTGTATCCCCTCGCTATAATTGGCGCCGCTACCAGCTTTTTGCATTTCTTCCAAATGGCGGCTATCAGCCTCACTCTCGTGCCTTACGTAATTTCAATCAAGCGTACTAGCACTATCATTAGTACCCTCGCCGGGGAAATCCACCGTGTTTTTGAGGTACATCTGGACGACTTGCCACCAACATGAAAATAAATATTAACAAAAAATATCACTTACTATTATTCTTCGCCTTCTGCGTAATATTCTTCTCTATCCTCCAATTCAGTTTCCCTAATTTCCTCGGTCAAGATGCTTATTATCACGCCAAAACCGCTCAGCTAATCGCAGAAAAGGGAGAACTGCTACAAAGCTTTCCCTGGCTACAATTTACTATTCTCAAAGATCAGTTTGTTGAACATCATCTGCTTCTGCACTTAATTCTAATCCCTTTTGTCACCATCCTGCCACCAATACTAGGAGGTAAAATAGCGGCTGTACTTTTTGCTGCTCTGATGAGCGGAACCTTTTACTGGTTACTGCAAAAGTTGGAAGTAAAATGCCCCCTACTTTGGTCCATGTTATTGTTATTTTCCTCCTCCGCTTTCATTTTCCGACTCAACTTGCTCCGCGCCCAAAGTCTAGCCCTAATTATGCTTTGGTTGGGAATCTATGCCATTGTCAAGCAAAAGAAGCTTCTCTTGCTTATTATCGCTTTTTTCTATGTCTGGCTTTTTGATGGTTTCTTCTTTCTCGGCCTGGTCACTTTAGCTTACTTTTTCGCCAACACAATCTCCAATCCTAAAAAGAGCAAGCAGATACTACACAGCTTGATCCCGCTGGGACTATTTATAGTTGGAGTTCTAGCTAGCATCCTACTAAATCCCTACTTCCCCGATAATGTCAGGCATCTATTCTTTCACCTCTATCGAGTAGCTCTGCATAACTCCTTCTCTAACTTGCCAGTGGGCGGAGAGTGGACACCCGCTAGCCCTTTTGATTTACTAAAAACATCTTGGCCGGTTCTAATATTATATTTTACAGCTCTGACTGTTACTACAGCGCAACTACTTAATAAAAGACTTGGCCTGCCCAAAAAGATAGATTATTTTTTATTAATTACTACTTCCGGCTTTCTCGGCTTAACTTTAGTAGCACAAAGGCTGATCGAATACAGTGCTCCCTTTATCGTTCTGCTGGCGGCCGTTGTTCTGGGTGACTTTTGGCAAAAAAATCACTCCAGATTTAAAAATCTCCTAGCGCAGATTAGGGCTAAGAAGAAGCTGAAAATGTCAGCTGCTATTATTATAATCGTGGCTTTAACTGGCTATGGTGGTTATTTCATGGTCGATAACATCAAAAACATGCGCCACTATACCAAATCATACCAAGCAGGATTCGCCGAAGCAGCTACTTGGCTGGAAAACAACACCCCCGCCCAGAGCACTATATTCCAAGTGGACTGGAGTGACTTTCCTTCCTTGTTTTTTTACAACTCAGACAATTACTATGTCGGCGGCCTTGATCCTAATTTTATGTTGGAATACGACCAGAATATATTCAATAAATGGAATAAAATATTCCACCAAGAAGACTTACATAAAGCGTACAGTATAATTAAATATGATTTTAATTCCGATTATGTCCTGGTCACAGAAGAATTTGACAAAATTAATGAGCAAGCTGCTAACGATCCCCGCTGGGAAAATGTTTACCAGAGTGAAGAAATCAATATTTATCACCTGAAAGATTATTAGTCAATTTTCGGGACTATCGCCAAATACGCTTTCGTAACGACCCCGCTTCCCTGTGGGCAGTCCCTTTTTTGCCCACAAAAAAACAGCCCTGTCAAGCGGGACTGTTTTAAATGCACTTTATCGCCAATCTTAGACGCTAACGAACAAAGCCTGGATAATATATCTGGTTAAGACAAAAGCCAGGGCAATAATAATAACACCGATAATCGCATAAAGCATTACCTTCTTAGCTGTCTCCGTCTTATCTTCATTGCCAGCGGAAGTGGCATAAAGAACACCACCGTAGATAAACATTACTAACAAAACAACACCCACAATACCCAATACCCACTGGATAATCTGACCAATTACCTCCGGCAAAGTACGCGTGGAAGTTTTGCCAGATTTATTACCAACGTCATTTAACAGCTTAAGAGGATCAGATGTTATATCTTTAGCATCCACCGCAGCTGGCACCAACAAGGCCAAAGCAAAAACACCAACCAACCCTATTGATATCACTCGCAAATACTTCTTAATTTTTGTTGTCACTGATATCACCCCCTTTCAGATAATTTCTATTTATTAAATTTCTTTCTCATCATGTTCACAATAACTTCCGTCCGCTGTGCAATACGTGTAAAGACCCCCTTGCAATCACCAGTATTTTTCAACTCACGAGTGATGGTGTACTATCCTTTGTAGAATCTTGACTAGAAGTGGAGGTACTAGAAGTCTCCGAGCCGCTGCTATCCCCACCAAAAAACGCACTTATTACATACGTCGTCAAAACAAAAGCCAGAGCGATAATAACAACTCCAAAAATAGCGTAAGACAGAACCTTTTTGCCCATGGCGACACGGTCTTCACTGCCAGCCGAGGTCATATATACTACTCCGCCATATATCATCATCACTAACAAAAGCACGCCCACTATACCCAATACCGCTCGAATAACATTGGCAACTACCGTCACCCAATCAGACTCTACCATGCCCTTGCCTTTCACAAAACTTAAACCGTAATCCGTCGCCTGCGCTGTATCAACTCCAACAAACATCATTCCACATACCAAAACCAGTAAACCAGCCGATATTTTATATACTTTTTTGTTCATAATCTAATTATTTTGCCCCTAATAAGGTTGTGATAACGAAACTGACAATCACGTAAGCCAGTATAGCAATCGCCAAACCAATGACGGCATAAGTAACAATGGACTTACCTTTTTTGATACTTTCCTCGTTGCCAGCCGAACTGATATAAATCACTCCACCGTATACTATCGCCGCTACCGCAAAGGCGCCGATTGCTCCCATAAAGGCACCGGTAATCTTCCCAATGACATCTCCTAAAGTATTAGATCCTATTGGGTTATCAAGTTTGGCACTGTAGGATTTGGTTTTGGGCTCTGCTCCTACTGTCCCCGGCATAGTCAAAGGAAGTAGAAAAGATAAGACAACTAAAACCAGGCCTACTCGGCTGATAACCACTAACCATTTTTTTCTTCTAGTATTTAATCTTTTCATAGTTGCTATTTACTAGTGCTTGAATTTGTACTTGAGCTGGAGCCGACCTGACGACACTCCAGCGTAGGATATGCCCAACCCTCTTTCTTTTCATACCCCAGCCAATATATCAAAACAGTGTTAACTAAAGCCCAAGCTATCAGGACTATTATAACACCAATTACCGCTGCTGACAACGCTCCTTTGGCTTTAGTAATCGCTTCCTGATTACCCCGCGCCATAGCAAAGGAAAAGCCAGCGTTTACCATAAAGAAAACAGCTAACGCTCCCGCCAAACTAAAAACAAAACTGGTAATACTGATTATCACTTGGAAGATATCACATTGCGAACACTCGCCGCAACCAAGACAGACTTGAGAAAGACCTTTGGTAAAAATTCCCCGGTCGGACTCAGCGGGGGCTTTTTTCATGCAGGCACCAAATTTTACTTCAGTTTGTTCTTCTTTACAGCGTTTTTCCCAATCAGCCTTAGGATCTTCACCTTTCTTACATTTGTCTGTTTCGCTGGAGTTGTAGGCAGCTTTGCTAAAAGTAACTCCCGGGCAGGCTGTCGTAGTTTCAGCGCTGGGTTTATAGCACTTATACGTTACTTCCTTTTTGCTAACATCACAAACCCAGGGCAGACAACTTTCACCTGATTTACATCGAGTATAATCCTTTAACCCCTCATAAACACCATTGGTTCCACAAGTTGCTCCGGAACTGATGGGGGTATATGGGGTCATGACTGCAGATTTAGAACTTGTATACCCTCCGCAGTATTCCTGGCAATGATAATTGCTTGCAACATCCTTGTTTCCTTTGCTTGAGTCTTTGCATGTACATTTATAATAATAGCCTACTGGTACAGGTTCGCCAAAGCAACCTGGCCCGGTGGCCTCCATAGCTTTCTTACATTCCTTTTGCGTTTTATATACCCCCATTGTTCTCAAACTAGACTCACCGTCAAATGAGCAGCTTTTATAACAATTATACCCATCGTCACCCTTCCCTGCCTCAACCGCAGAAGCCCCAATAAACATAAACACACCCAAAAACATAGAAAAGATAATTCCTAGGGCAATTTTTCTTTTATGTCTATGAAACATAGAGTTGCGCTATTAAATAACTACTCCCCCATTAAAACCGACACCTTATCAACAGCATCAGCCAACGCCTCCTCCGCTTCTTTCTCTCCCAACGCCACCTCTTCAATCATATCGGCAAAAATAGCCTCGACCGAGCTGGGATCAGCTTGATACCAACTCTGAGCGGTCAGAGCTTGTTGGGCAAATATTTCTAAGTCCGGATTTTGCAATTGGTCATTGACCACGTCGCGCCGGGAAGCTGGTCGCCCTGTCGTCTCACAATAAGATTTGACATTTTCTTGTTTGGCCAAAAACGTCAAGAAATCCCAGGATAAATCTTTTTGGCCTGAAGTGTTTGATACCACCCAACCCCAGTAGTTAGCAAAGTCATATCGCTTGGGCGATCCTTCGATTTGCGGAACGGCCGCCACGCCATAATTCATTTTCGGAGCCCGGCTTTTAATAATTTCATCCTGATAAGCATAACTAAACATCATCGCTGCCTTTTCCTCGATGAAGGCATCGGCACTATAGGACATGCTAGGATTCCAAGTGTAAGTGGTTTTCTTAGGATTGGCAAAATCGGTGTAGAAAATTAAGGCATCCAAACCGGGGACATAACTCTCTCCATCAGAGGTAGTATTTTCACCGTCAAAAGCAGCCGTCGTATGATCGTCATTAACCATTTTTGTACCATTTTGTAACATCAGTAAATAAAGAATATCCACTGCTCGATTAATATTTTTGGCGGTACCGATAGCTGCCCCCGCCTGCTGAATATCACCAAACTCATCCACTTTAGCCAAAGATTTGATATTATCCTTAAGTTCTTTCCAGGTCGAGGGAGGAGAAGCAATGCTAGCTGTATTGAACAGATCCTTATTGTAATACAAAGCTAAAGTATCAACATACAACGGGAAACCATAAATTTGACCATCACTAACAAAATCAGCGGTCGCCACATCAACGAAGGCTTTCCCATACTCATAAGAAGACATCTTGCCTTCGGTGATTGTACTAAGTTTTGACTTATGTTTTGGTAGCCAAGTGTTATGGATCATCCAGATATCTGGTCCTTTGCCGGCCGCTAAAGAATCTACTACCGTCTTCTCGTATTCGGAATAAGTGTATTTTTTATAATTTACAACTACACCTGGATTCTCCTCCTGGTAACTGCTAATAACATCATCGAATATTTCGCTATCATCCCACAAGCCCCACATATTAACTTCCACTTGTTCCTCTCCGTCACCTAATACATTGCTACTTTTTTTCTCATCTTTTTCCCGACAACCGAAACCGACCAACACTAAAGGCAACAAGATCAGCAGGCTTATCGATATTATTATTCTCCTTGGCATTTTATTATTATTTTAATTTTTCTTTGAGTATTTTGCGAAAGTCATGTTTGAGCTCCGGATGTTCAAGCGCTAAATCAATATTGGCTTTGAGCCAGCCTAACTTAGAACCAGTATCGTAATAGGTGGCATCAACCTCGCAAGCATAGATTGGTCTTTTCTCTGACAAAGCAAAAATAGCATCGACAAGCCAAAGTTCTCCGTCTTTACCTAAATTAGTATTTTCTAAAATATCAAAAATATCTGGGGTTAATATATAGCCACCCGGAGCAGCCAAGCGCGAAGGAGCCTTAGCGGGTCCTGGTTTTTCGATGATCTTCTTGACCTGATAGATATTCTTTTCAATGTTGGTGGCATCCAAAATACCATACTTAGTAGTGCCCTCATCGTCAGTCGGATAAGCTGTCATCACCGGATCAGTATATTTTTCGTAAACTTCGATTAGTTGTTTGAGGCGCGGCACTTTGGAATGGAAAAATTCGTCTCCCCACAAAACAGCGAAGGGTTCGTCACCAATTACCTCTTTGGCACACATCACCGGCGTACCATTGCCATAAGATCCCTTCTGACGGATATAAACAAAATTAGCCATGTCGGCTATTCTCTTCACTTCTTCTCGTAATTTATCCTTACCCTGCTTTTTCAACCAACTCTGTAACTCATAATTATAATCAAAATGATCCTCGACCGCTCGCTTACTTGCTCCCGTCACCAAAATAATATCAGTAATACCCGAAGCGACTGCTTCTTCGACTACATACTGGATTATTGGTTTATCAACTACTGGCAGCATTTCCTTAGGTTGAGCTTTGGTCACCGGCAAAAACCGAGTACCATAACCTGCCACCGGAATAACTGCCTTGGTTACTTTAGACATATTAACTTCATAATAAGTACTAGTAGAGTAACACATTTTGCCATTCCCAGCAAAGAAACTAGCATAATTATTCACAGTACATAGTACAATGATGCTAATATTCCAGAGTGCAAATGGAGGAGATATTAATATTATTTGTACAAAAAAACCGGCATAGTCCTGGTGGCGACCTACTTTTTCCCGCTGAGCGGGATATCATCGGCGCGGGAGTGCTTCCCCGCCATTTGTAAGTTCTAATGTCCTCGCGGCGACCTACTTTTTCCCGATAAATCGGGATATCATCGGAGCTGTGAGGCTTAACTTCTGTGTTCGAGATGGGAACAGGTGTGACCCTCACGCTAGAGCCACGAAGACGCTAGAACTTACAGGGTGGGATGGGAGCCCCGCCTCGACGGGGTAACCACTCCAAACACTACTAAGACTATACCAGTTTTTTAAAGACAACAAGCCTTAACACGCAACAATTATAAATTGCTAGTCAATCACCGTTGTGATAGGCGGAAAATAATCTCCGCGCGACCACAACGTATACTCAAACAAATTGACTGATTAGTACTGCTCGGCTTAATCCCTCGCGGGACTTACACCTACAGCCTATATATCCTGTAATCTCCAGGAAGTCTATAATGAGACCTAGTCTTGAAGCTGGCTTCGCGCTTATATGCTTTCAGCGCTTATCCATGCTAAGCGTAGCTACCCAGCTATGCCGCGGGTGCGACAACTGGTACACCAGAGGCTTATCCACCCCGGTCCTCTCGTACTAGGGGTAAATCTTCTCAAGTCTCCACGCTTGTGGCAGATAGGGACCAACCTGTCTCACGACGGTTTGAACCCAGCTCGCGTACCGCTTTAATTGGCGAACAGCCAAACCCTTGGGACCTTCTCCAGCCCCAGGATGCGACGAGCCGACATCGAGGTGTCAAACCGGGCCGTCTATGTGAACTATTGGGCCCGATTAACCTGTTATCCCCGGAGTAACTTTTATCCGCTGAGCTTCCGCGCTCCTACGAGCTACGGTCGGATCACTAAATTCTACTTTCGTAACTGGTCGGGTTGTATCCCTTCCAGTAAAGCAGGCTTATGCTTTTGCACTATCATCCCGATTTCCATCCGGGACTAGCCTACCTTAGTAAACGCCTCCGTTACCTTTTAGGAGGCGACCACCCCAGTCAAACTACCCACCAGACACTGTTTGGTCCCGATTTGATCAGGACCGTTAGATTTAAAACTCAATAAGGATGGTATCTCACTGGCGCCCGAAGGCTCCCATCTATACTGAACAAATTAAACCTCAAATCAATGTCAAGCTGTAGTAAAGCTTCACGGGGTCTTTCCGTCTTGCCACAAGTCGACGG
>JBDRPV010000135.1:0-7645 GCA_043826745.1 Parcubacteria group bacterium | reverse complement strand
GCCTGATCTCGTGATCTCGCACACCAAATTCAGCCGCCTCGACTGATTCATCAGAGGCGGTCTTTTTTTTACCAAAAAAGCTGCTCCGCACAGGCAGAACAGCCAAAACTAAATTCCAGATTCAAAATTCTAACTTCCGTCTTCAGCCTTCAACTTCACCACCACTCTTCTCTCCGGCTCCTCCCCATAACTAATCGTCAGTAAATCTTCTTCATCCGCCAAGAAAGTATGCACCACTCGTCGGTCATAAGCCGGCATCGGTCGTAGTTCTTCTTTTTGCTTCGTTCGGCGCACATTGAGGGCCGCGCTCCGCGCTGTACTGCGCAAATTATCTTCCTTATCCCGCCGGTAGTCATTAATATCAATTATAAACGGCACCATCTCTTCGCTTTCACTCCGCTTGCGAAACAACAACCGCACCACGTGCTGAAAAGCAAATAAATTGTCGCCGGACTGACCAATCATAATCCTGGCATCGTCCGTTTTGATGTTAAGAACTAACGTTTCTTTACCTTCTCGATCTTCCAAGCGCTCGGAAATTTGTCCCAGAACGCCCATTTTATCAAGCATTTCGGCTACTATCGCTTTAAGATCCTCAATATTTTGGGGGTCTATACCAGCCATATATTTAGATTAATCGTTAGTAGGCGCTGTCACTTGCTACCAGCATAATGCTAGCGTCTAACAACGACCGATCTACTTCGCTTTGACGACCGACTTAGACTTAGTTCCTTTAACTATTGCCTTTCCCGGCTTCCATTTTTTGAGGATTAAGTACTGCTGACCAAGAGCAAATAATGTCGTAGTTGCCCAATAGAGTGCCAAACCGGAGGGCAAGCTCATGGCAATGAAAACAGTCATCACCGGCAGAAAATAGGTCATCTGTTTGGTCATCATCGAGGACATATCGCTCATAACACCTTCGCCAGGCTTTTTCTTAGGCTGATTTTTCGGCATCATCATGCGTGACTGGAAAAACTGGAACGCGCCAGCCATAACGGCCAAAATGATATTTGGCTTCGACATATCCACTAAGTTGATAAAGAAATGATCAAATATCTCCGGCCGGCTAACAAAAGTATAAAGTTTATCTAAGCTCTCCTCATTGATTCCAACCCGGAAAACTCGATACATGGCGAAGATGATTGGCAGCTGGACTAGCATCGGTAGACAAGAGGACATCGGATTAATCTTGTTCTCTTTGTAAAACTCCATTAGCGCCTTAGTCTGGTCTTCTTTGTTATCTTTGTGTTCCTTACGAATCTTACTCATCTGTGGCTGCAGTTCTTGCAACGCCTTTTGCGATTTAGTAGCCTTGATAGATAAAGGGAATAACAATAGCCGCACTATCACGGTAACTATAATAATAGCTATTCCCAAATCACCGACTAAATTATAAAACCAGATCATCAAGTTGAGGAGAGGCTGGAACAAAATTGCGTTGTAGATCTCGATAAACATAAATTTTTAATTTTTCCATTTATTGGCTGGTGGCACTGGATCATGCCCACCTTGACTTAAAGGATTACAGCGCAGTACCCGCCAGGAAGTTAAAATGCTTCCTTTAACCACTCCGTGTTTCTCAATAGCCCGGTAACCATACTCTGAACAGGTTGGATGAAAACGACAAAACCCGTAGGGCAATACCTTCGAGAAAATCCCATGATCCATGGAAAGTGTTTTCTGGTATAAACGTATTAATAATAGAAAGGGAACGCGGGCAAATTCTAACATGGTGGATTAGCTGGTTAGTAGTCCTGCCTGCTGCAAAGCACCTCGTAAAGCTGTCTCAATCTCCTGATATGTCTTATCTGCCACTTCTGGTCGCACCATTATCGCTACGTCAAATCCAGGTTTAATATCGGGCAGAGCCAATCGTACCACTTCGCGCAAACGTCGTTTCACCTTATTGCGCACTATCGCTTTTTTTGACACCTTTATCCCAACTAGAAAACCAAAGCGAGATTCCGCTCCGCGATTTGACAATGATTTAATCGCCACAAACTGACACTTAAAAAAACGGCCATGGCGGTGGACGCGAGCAAAGTCGTTATCTTTCTGTAATCTATTTGCTTTCGGTAACATAAAATTTAACTAGAAGGATCTAGCTAGGCGGTCAACCGCTTGCGACCTTTGGCCCGACGACTTTTCAACACTCGTCGACCAGCTGTAGTCCGCATTCTTTTACGAAAACCGTGGGCGCGTTTTCTTTTTCTTTTCTTGGGTTGATATGTTCTTTTCGGCATATTGATTCTAAAAAAAATTACAAGCCTATTCTAACAGCTTGCTTGGTGCTGGTCAATAAAGAATGGGTTAATAGCGGGATTGATTTTGGATTGAAATTATGGTACAATGGAAAAGGTTAAAGAAAATAATAAAAAAATTATGTCATTTAGCCCAAGACAACTCATCAGGCACGATATAGCTAGTTTGCCCATATCGCCAGGGGCAAGGTCTAAGATAAGAGAAGCCATCAAAAAAGCTGACCGGGTGGGAGGAGGCAAGATCGGCGACTTGACTTTGAGAAATATTTTTTGTGATGAACTGGGTTCAAACACTGGTATGAGTATGTATAACCAGCTTGCTAGTATGAAAGCAGAAGACAAGGGAAAGAAAAAATCTGGGGGGCTATTTTCGGGTCTGTTTGGTGGTTAATTTGTATTAATAACAGAATCATATGGCTTACGTTACTAAGGGGAAACTTTATCAGGGCTTAAAGACTGGCCTTAAAAGCCAGGGCTATAAGTATGGGCCCATAAGAAAAACATCGGATAAATTGGGAGTAAAGAAGCAGGGAGGTTTGGTAGGCACTGGGGGTGAAAGAATACGCACTGGAGCAAAGGGAGCGGAAGGATCTGAGCACTTATTGGGAAAATCAAAGAGAGAAGTTAATAGATTTCTAAAAAACAGACTGGGAAGTAGTGCTAGTGCTCGAGGGAAAAGAGCCGCTATTATGGGAGAGATGTTCTCAAAAAAAAGTGCAGCTAGTAATACAGCAGCCGGTACTGCAGAAGAGGCTCAAGCTACTCCGAGAAAAAGAACTGGCCTTTTTAGTCGCGGCGACAGCGCTAGCCGAGCCCGCGCTCAAATAGCCAGCCAATTTGGTACCCGCTCCGGCGGACCTGGTTTCACTAGCGATCGATCCTCGTCAACTAGCTCTTCCGCTGGTGGCTCTTCCAAGGGAAGTCGGCCATCTGGACCATTGTTCTAGATTTAATAGCATTAAGAATTCTTAGCGGCGAGGATAATCATCCTCGCTTTTTACATTCAAAAACTGACCGAAATCTGGTACGTTAAATGGTGCAATGGGACTATCGTCGAGCACGCTTTCGTAACGACCTCGCCTCGGCGGGGGCAGTAGAAATGGTGTTTGGCGACAGTCCCGCAATAAGGAGAGGTGCCAGAGTGGACGAATGGGGCAGTCTCGAAAACTGCTGTCTTGTTTTGCAGGACCGGGAGTTCGAATCTCCCCCTCTCCGAATCAAGTCGCAGTTTTACGAGGAGTAAAGCGACGAGTAACCCCGCCAATTGGCGGGGCGAATCCCTCCCTCTCCGGTTTTATAGACATAGGTAGATAAAAAATTCATAAATACACTTCCTTCCGATGTTTTATTCGCAAAATTATCAGAATGGTAATATTTCCCCGACCGTCAACATCGAAAACTGCCCGATAATCTCCAATTCTAAACCGGTAAGTTCCTGGCCGGCTGTCTTTTAACTTTTTGGCATGTTGCAACGGATCACTTTGAGAGATATAAAATCGCAACTTCTTGGTGATTCTTTGCTGCGTATTTCTCTCTAATATTAGAAAATCCCCCTAGCTTTGGCTGTCAATTTTAGATTATACTTCATAGGCCTGTTTCTTTACAAACTACCTCAAAATCATATATTTTCCCTTCTTTAACTCCTCTTCTGGCTTCAGCGATATCAACAGCCAGTTTTTCGACGATGGTGTCTTTTTTACTCAATGGTTCAACCATAAAAATTGGTTGATTCCGATTTAAAACCACAAAACGCCAATTGTTTTTTTTGGCTTTGACGTAGAGAGCTGATATATTTTGCCGGAATTCTCTAACTCCGATAAGCTTGGTTGTCATTTTGCTAATATTATTATGTGTATCATAAGTGTATCAAATATTATGAAAAAGTCAAGGCTTTTATTCGCCAGGAGATATGATAAGATAAGGCTTGAAATAGAAAAATGTCAAAATACACCGCCACGGCCGTAGTCAAAAAACTTAAAGCCAAAGCCAACCCCACCCAACTGGCCGGAATGGCTCGCTTCGGTATTAATCCGCAGGGGCGCTTGGGCGCTTCGGTCAAAAGTATTCGCGAAATTGCCAAAGAAACTGGACGTGACCACCAACTGGCTTTGCAACTATGGCAGACGGGTATCGCTGAAGCGCGAATCCTAGCTGCCATTATTATGGACCCAGCCAAAATTACAGCCAAACAAATCGACAGCTGGGTCAAAGACTTGGATTCCTGGGATATCAACGATCAGCTGTGCATGAACTTTGATAAAAGCCCACTGGCCTGGGATAAATTGTATGATTGGGTCAAAAGCGATAAAGAGTTTACTAAACGAGCGGGTTATACTATGATCGCTTGTCTGGCTTGGCACGATAAAGAGGCGCCAGACAAAAAATTCATCAGAACTTTGCCACTTATCAAAAGAGCAGCTACTGATGAACGTAATATGGTCAAAAAAGCAGTTAACTGGGCACTGCGCAATATCGGTAAACGGAATCTCGCGCTCAATAAAGTCGCTCTCCAGACAGCTCGCGAAATCGTCAAAATCGATGACCAGACGGCTCGCTGGATTGCCAAAGACGCCATTCGAGAACTAGCCAGTGAAAAAATCCAAGCCCGACTTAAGAAAAAATAATCATGTTTCTCAAAAATAATTCCATAATTTATCTTGCTCGCCAGATGTGGCGATTCTCTAAGGGCAATCGTAAGAATGTCGTGTTTTATGTTGGCATGCTGGTAATTTCCAATTGTATTATTTTCTTTTCGCCACTGGTTTTCGCTCTAATCCTTAACACCATCCAGGATCGCGGGCTTAACAACGAAAGTTTGCCGTTGATTTTATCCTACGCCGTTCTTTTTATTGCGATTGAGGTCGGTTTCTGGGCTTTCCATGGACCAGCCCGGTTTATCGAAGAAAAGAACGCTTTCCTAATGGAAGCTAATTACAAAAAATACTTGCTCGAAGGCACGATGGATCTACCCGCTCAATGGCACACTGATCACCACTCAGGAGACACCATCGACAAAATCGAAAAGGGAGCCAAATCTCTACGCGAGTACGCTTCGGAGACTTTCCAGATGATCGATAATGTTATTCGCTTTGTGGGATCATATCTGGCGCTCACCTACTTTAATCTTCACGCTGGTTATATCGTGCTAATTATGGTTTTCCTTACTCTCACCATGGTTGTTAAATTCGACCGTCGGCTGGTGCCTAAGTATCGCCAATTATACCGAGCGGAAAACAAAATCTCGGCTAAAGTCTTTGACACTATTAGCAATATCACCACCGTTATCATTCTCCGCATCGAAAAACTGGTGTCCAAGGCAATTATGAAAAAGATAATGCAGCCATTGCAGCTTTTTGAACGCACCCGTAAGATTGACGAGGTCAAATGGTTTCTGACTTCGCTGGCTTCGGTACTAATGGTCTTTTTCGTCTTGGTCACTTATTTCTATGATCATTACCGAACAGGGACAGTTATTATGATTGGAACCGTTTATGTCCTCTACGGCTACGTGGAGAGAATTAACGGGCTATTTTATCGTTTTGCTTATCAATACAGCGAAATAGTACGACGAGCCACGGCTGTACACAACGCCGAGACAATTTCTCAGGAATTTGTTGAGAAAGAAACTGATCAGCTGATTAATCTTGGCGCTCACTGGCGCGAGATAAATATTAAATCGCTTAATTTCTCTTACCACACTGAGGAAGGAGCAAATTTGCACCTGGATAATGTTGCTCTCTCAATTGGCCGCAATGAGCGGATTGCTCTGGTTGGTGAAAGTGGCAGTGGCAAAACCACCCTGCTAAAAATCATTCGCGATTTATACCAGCCCCAAGATATTAGCTTGCATATAGACAATACACCATTAGAAGACGGCTTTAGCGCTATCAGTTCTGACATTGCCCTGATCCCCCAAGATCCGGAGCTTTTTAATACCACTATTGAAGGTAATATCACTATGGGAGCTGAGCGCGACCGAGAAGAAGTGAAAAAATTCACTGACTTGGCTTGTTTTACCGAGGTAGTGAAAGGACTACCGCGAGGATTTGACTCATCAGTGGAAGAGAAGGGCGTAAACCTTAGCACTGGCGAAAAGCAACGGTTGGCTTTGGCACGAGGCCTGCTAGCTTGTGAGGATAAATCGATTGTTTTACTCGATGAGCCTACCAGTAGCGTTGATTCTAAGAACGAATTGCAGATTTACAAGAACATTTTTACCGCTTTCCCGGCCAAAACTATTCTCTCTTCCATTCATCGTTTACATTTATTGCCCCTTTTCGACAAGATTATTTTTTTCAAAGATGGTAAAATAGTAGCGCGCGGAACATTCACCGAATTACTGGAGAAATCAGCGGAGTTTCAGGAGACCTGGCGGAAGTATAATGAAACAAAGGAGAAATAAACCACATTGGCGTGATTTCAAAGCTGTTTACAAAAGTGCTTACATCTGCTATAATAAGGTAACAACTTAATAAAACAATTAAATTAAAAAAATGACTGCAGATCGAGAAAATCCAATGGAGGAAATTGCCGCTCAAGAAGCTGAAGAAGATCCGAGATTAGAAGGAGCCGTAGCGGAATGGAAATCGTATAAGAAAACTCGTACTCAAGATAGAATGCGTGATTTTAAGACGAATAATCCAGATGGGTGGGTGTATCGTTTTGGCGAAGTTGACAAAGAAGGAAATGTAGATGGTAGAGAATTCGAACATGTACGCGATCGAGAGTTACAGTGGGCATTAAGGGATGACAACCACGAGTATGTCGATGAGATGTTAGCTTATTATGAAGAACATTATCCAGAGAAAAAGATTGACTTAGGAAAAACAATTGGGAAGGCTATTTATTGGAAACTTTTTGAAGAAGTGTTTTTAAAACATGACCCCTATAATAGTGAAAAATGTCCTGCGCCGTTAGACGAGAGCAATTTCGATTCACTAGATAATTTTGCCGAAAAGAAAGGGATCAATATAGATTGGCAAAATGAGCTGCAAGACATATTAAATACTAACGGGCTTAGTCATACGGTGTATAACGCCCGGGCTGATTTATTCAGAACTAAGAAGACATCTGGTCAACCAGATATGGTTGAGAGAATACAACAACTTGCCCAGCAAAAGGGTGTAGAAGTTGCAACCAATACTCCCGAAGCTAAACAAAAATTTGCCGAATATTTAAACAGGGACATTGAACACCAAATTCGAGATACAATGGAGGTCGTTTTAAATTCTCAGGAAAGTTCGAGGGGATTTACTGGGGCTGAATACTTGAAAAGTTTGACTGGCTCATATGCGAAAATAAATGAAAAGCATCAAGTCGGAGCTGATTTCAAGGATGCATTGGAACGACAAACAGCTTTCTGTCATAGTTTAATTGAAACA
>JBDRPV010000134.1:0-8135 GCA_043826745.1 Parcubacteria group bacterium | reverse complement strand
GAAAATATATTTGGTCATGTTTTTTAGTAATTATTAATTACTAGCTACTGATTTTTCTATTCCGCCACTACTTTAATCACTACCTCTGCCTCGACATCGTCAACAAATTTTATTTTCACGACGTATTCCCCCACTTTCTTGATGGGTTCAGCTAAAACAACCATTTTCTTATCTATTTCTACCTTAGTTTTATCAGCAACGGCCTGAGCGATATCAGTAGTGGTAATTGAACCGAAAAGTTTATCGTCTTTAGCTTTAGCCTTAAGCTCTATTTTCTGGCCGGCAACCTGGTCAGCTAATTTAGATAATTCTGCTTGCTGCACAGTTTCAGTTGTCTTTCTGGCTTGGCGAATTTTCTCTGTCCGCTTTATGACCGCTTCAGTAGCCATTTCTACTAAACCGCGTGGAATCAAAAAATTGCGGGCGTGGCCGTCAGCTACTTCTTTGATATCTCCTTTTTTGCCTAGCTTTTCAACGTCTTCTTTTAGGGCTACTTTCATGTGATTCTTTTAGTGATTAATAGTAAAATCTTTAAATTTTCCCGTAAATGTTTGCCATTCGATTTTCATATCATCCACTTTAGCATATTCCGGTCCGGCTTGACACCAATTAATTAACTCTTGTAGCTCCTGTTCTTTGCCCTCTGCTTCGAGGACAACTGCTTCGTCAGCTTCATTCTTGATCCAGCCAGTTAAACCAAGCTCCTGCGCTTTTTTCTGGGCACTAACCCGAAAAAATACTCCCTGCACTTTACCTTTGATTTTTAGGATTACTCCCTTGTTCATTTTTTTGTTTATACTGATGAGCGAGCTTAGTAAAAATAGCTAATGAACCACCAATAACGGTCAAGTCGTCCAATTGTCCTAATATTGGTAGGTAATCGTTAATAAAATCAAACGGGAATATTAAATAGATAACAGAAACAATTGGGATAGTTTTGTATATCCAAGGGGTATCTTTATCGAAAAAAAGATTAATGCTTGCTCTAAACTTATGCCACCAAGATTCAAATTTTTTCTGGGAAAATTCCATCTTATTGGGTGATGACTTCCAAGGCTTTATCTAATTGCGGATCTCTGTCGTTATTATAGTCTTCGTCTGATAAATCAACTTCAACGTCAGGACTTAAGCCCTCGCCGTTAATGTTTTTACCGGAGGGAGTGAGCCATTTAGCCACGGTTACGCGTAGGGAAGAATTGTCGTCATAATGCGCTAATTCTTGAACCGAGCCCTTGCCGTAAGATTTCAGGCCAATGAGTTTGGATTGTCGGTGATCACGTAAGGCGCCAGCCACAATCTCGGAAGCACTGGCCGAACCTTCGTCAATTAATACTACGGTGGGGATAGTAACTAAACGGGAACCATTTTTTGCCTTGTATTCTTTTTTTTGGCCATCGGAAAATTCTTCTATAGCAACTATTTGTCCACTGGCCACAAATTCACTGCCGACCTCGATTGAGCTTTCTAAATATCCACCAGAATTGCCGCGCAGATCCAAAATAACTCCATCTACTTCGTAGGCCATAATGTCGGCGACAGTTTTTTTAAATTCTACGGATGTGTCTTCGCCGAAATAGGATAGCTGAATATAGGCAATTGATTTATTATTCTGCTT
This sequence comes from Parcubacteria group bacterium, assembly GCA_043826745.1. GTDB lineage: Bacteria > Patescibacteriota > JABMPQ01 > JABMPQ01 > JABMPQ01 > JABMPQ01. Next base: position 6,520 of record JBDRPV010000134.1, on the reverse strand, counting down.
TTTTAAATCCCAGGTAACGCTTTTAACTTCAATCGTATCGCGGGTAATAGTAATGTCTTTCGCCTCTTCCCAACCGTTTCTAATAATGCCGAGAGTGACTTGTGAACCTTTCTCTCCGCGCATCTTCGAGACCGCCTCAATCAAATTCATACCAGTAGCATCTTCATCATCAATTTTGAGAATAATATCACGGGCTTTGATACCGGCTTGTTCGGCTGGCGAGGAGGGTAAAGGAGAAATAATGGTCAAATTGTTTTTCTTGATACCAATTTCTGCTCCAATCCCTTCAAAGGTGCCGGTGATCTCTTCCTGAAACTCCTGACTAGCTTCTGGATCCATGTAGGCCGTATAAGGATCGTCAAGTGAAGCTACCATGCCAGTGATAGCACCCCGCAACATCTTCTGATAATCTAGCTCATTAATATATTTTTTCTCGACTGTCTCCCAAACATTCCAAAACAGATTGAAATCCACCTTCTCCGTTTTATTAGAGTTTAAATTGGCTAGTTCGACGTTTTGTTCTCGTAGATTATTTTGTACAGGCTGACTACGACCAAGGTACAAGCCGGCCATAAAGCTAACCAGCAACAAAACGATCACTAGATAGGTAGTGAAGACTTTCTTGTTCTTTAGATTGAGTCTAACTTCATTCATGGTTATTTGGGGTTGGTTGTCCTGATTAATTTACATTAACAACAAAATTTCTATCAACTAACAAGTCAGAATCAATTTCTACTCTATTTCCATCTATTTTGCTCTCGCCTTCACCGCTAATAGCAGTTGGCTTAGCATTGTCAGGAAAATCGATTGTAACTTTCAAATCTGGTTTAATAGTGCCGATTTGTTTTTGCACCGACAAATTATAGCTATTATTGGCTAGGTACTCTTCTGTTTTTTCCGGCAGTTCATATTCGAAGGTAATAGTCTCTTTGGTGCCTGGCTCGACAACGAAGAAAGTACCGATAGCTGTTTTGCCTAGCTCTTGATTTACCTCGTAATTGCTGTCCAACTTAGGATAGTATTGTTTATCAGTTTCGCTGCCGGTGACCTTAACAACAGTGCTATCGGCTGGGGTGAACACTCGTGTCCAGGTGCGATAACGAGTATATTTCCAACTAATTCCCGGAGCAGTGTTATGATATTGCAAATCGAGCTTAATGGTTGGTTTCTCGCCAGTTAAATCGAGATGATAATTCCAACTTCTCTCCATGTAGAAATCAGTTTTACGGCTGGCTAAATTGGCGTCCACTACCATTAAGTAGTCGTTGTCAATTGTTGTGTCCTTTACTTGACTAGCCCAATTTCGATCGCGGAGGAATTTTTCGACGTCGTCATCATTAAAATACAGAGACAATTGTTTTTCGTCGATCGATTTTCCGAGAACCAGAAAGAGATCATCCCACTCTTCTCGGGGCAAAGAAAACAAGCGGTCAGTAATAACATTGGCCAGCTCGCCGATAATGTTTTTGCGGTATGCTTCGGGAAGTCCAATATCGACAAATCGTTGCTCGACGTGATGTTGGATTAAATCGGTTACGTTTTCGGAAGTAAAAGTTTTAGGATGGTCAGCAATTTTAATTGAGCCAGTTAATTCCATCAAATATTCAATGAAAGTAGGAGTAATAGCTATTACTCCACCAAATTCTGGTTCAGTACCACCCTCTTCGTGGTAGAACCACTCGGCCTTCTCGGCGTTAGTTGGAAAGTCTGGTGACCAGTTTGAGTCACGGAAGTACCAACTAGGAATGCCAGGGCTAAGTAAGGTAGGCACTTGCCAAGGACCGTCAACTTGAGCCTCAGATTCCTTGTCGAGATTATAAGTATCGTCAGTTTCCATCTGCGTCAGCTCGCCGTCTTTCATTTTGATAATGCCGTAGCTACCGATGAAACCTCCTCCCGGACGGAGCTCGCCGTTATTTTGGAATAGGAATAAATAAGTTTCTTCTTCCGGATATCCAGCTAGAGCGGGTAAATACCGAGAAGCAATCATGGCTCCTTCCAGATAATCTTTCAACATCGGAATATTATCTCCAATAACTCCAGATGCTTCATCTAATTGTTTGACTAGGTATTTCTCCGGAATTTTATCGGCCTCTATTTCTGCCAATTTCAAATTTGATAGAGCTGATTGTAGGGTGGGAGTGGAGCGGTACAAATTTTGGAGCATCGCCCGCTTTTCCTCGGAGCTGATAGTGCTAGCGCTGGCATCTTCGCCGCTAATCGGTTCAGTAATTTCTACCACGGTTTCTGACACCGAAACTAAGGACTTAGCTAATAGTTCGCCCGTGATTGCCATTTGCTTAGCCGCTTTATACTGCCGGCCAGCGTAAGGAACAACACGCAACCAACTCAATTTACCCAGATTATCTTTGGCGCTGGTGAAGTTGCTTTCTGCCTCCTGTAGCGATCGTGAAGCAGCGGAAAAGTTCTGAGCGGCTAAATATTCTTGGGCTTGCAAGACATTTTGTTTACCGTCCATAGCTGAATAATAAGCACCGACCGCTGGTTTGATGCTGAGAGTGCTGACAGCTACCGCGATAATTAATAAAACTGACAGGATTAACAGAGTAATTTTAGTTCGCTTAAAATTTTTCTGGTTTGATTGAGAAGACTTTACTTTTTTTTGACCGGGCTGCTTCGTAATCAATTTTGGTGATCTGGGCATTTTTGTTTAGGCTAAGTTATTTGATAATGGGCGCTCTTTTTTTCTTATCCTCGTTTAAATATTTAAAGAAATACTTAATTGCGCTTTTAATATGGATTCGGGTTTGGCGGTTAAACATCGATAAAAATATATTTGATTCAGAAGCGGAAGCGCGGGCATAATAATGTACTACTTCTACTTCGGGAAAGTAAAGTACCTTCCAGCCTTTTTGCCAAAAGCGCCGACACCAGTCAACGTCTTCCATATACATAAAAAACCTTTCGTCCATTAGGCCAACTTGATCAATCGCTTCGCGTCGGACCATCATGCAGGAGCCGAGAATCCAAGCTACTTCCCTACTTTCCTTGTGGTCCCAGTCAGCCATTAGAAAATCATCGACCAGTTCTTTCTGGCGGGTCAATTTACCAAACGGAGTGCGTCGGTAAAGGGCCACCCGCGGCGAGGTAAACCATTTGAAGCAAGAATACTGAATCGAACCATTGGGATTGATTAATTTTGGCCCCAGGACGGCAATGCTTTCCTTCGTATTTAGGTAAGCCATCATTTTATCTAAAGACTCACCCAAAACAGTGATATCAGGGTTCAACAAAAGGATATATTTACTATCTGATTTACGCAGAGCCTGATTAACGGCTTTGGGGAAACCTAGATTTTTATCATTGGCAATTAAAACTACTTCCGGAAAATCATCTTCCATCATTTCCACCGTTTCATCTTCGGAATTGTTGTCGACGACAATAATGTCGTAATCACAACTAGGAGGATTTTTTTGGATAGATTTTATGCATTGTCGCAATAAACTAGGAGTTTTATAGTTTACAACAATGACAGACAAATCTTTGGCCATGACGTTATAAATTAAAACCACCTTCTGACGTCGGAAGGCTTAATTTTACTCCCCCTTAAAATATCATGCCTCTGACGGAGAGTCAACGGGAGTAACTTCAAAGCAGCCCCTAGCCCACGCAAAGTACTTCTCTCAAATAAAAACAGGTAAAAAAACTTTTTAATTTCATACCAGGCGATATATGGTGCATAAATAATCAAGTTAAGCCAAAATTCATTTTTCAAATTTACTAGGAAATGATTGCGGTAAGAATAAAAATTAATATGACTACTTTTTTGTCGACGTCTTTGTACTACTTCTTCGTGACGATCGCTTTCCGTGCTGCCTGTTTCCCAGCGATCGTGCCAAGCGATGGCGTTCGGTACTAGCCAGCATTGCCAGCCGGCGTGGCGCAGGCGCCAAGAAAGATCAATATCTTCTTTGTAAGAATGAAATAATTCGTCAAAATATTGTTGGCCCTTTTTAATTTTTTCTAGAGCAGCCCGACGAAATATTGGAGCCGCACCCGAGACGCCAAAAACTTCGGTTGCTGTTTGGTATTTGGCGGCTGCTCTCTCCCCCCCTAGCTCAACGTATTGATGGTTAGGTAGAATTTTTGTTCCTAGTGAATCAATGGTGTCAGTTTTTTCGGGCTGGCCGTCAAACCGGCATTTGAAAATTTTGCCTTGGGTCGCACCGACTTGTTTGTTTTTCTCCAATAGTGAGACAATGTTTTTGATATAGTCTTCAGCTAAAAAGACATCAGGATTTAAGCAAAGAATATATTCTCCGGTTGCTTTGGCAATGCCGATATTGTGACCGCCGGCATAACCGAGGTTTTTATTATTCCGAAAGTATTTAAATTTTATATCTGGCAAATGTTTTCTCACCAATACTGCCGGATCAACCCGGGAAGCATTGTCAACTAAAATAATTTCTACGGCTGGGTATGATTGTTTTATTAGGTGGCGCAAACAACTAACCAAATATTCTTGGCTATTATAGCTAACGATGGAGATGGAAACTTTAGGATTTCTGGCTGTCATTTGGTTGAGGACTAGAAAAAATGGCTATGGCTGTCATGGTAAGTAGGAAGAAACCGATGCCGAGCGGATGGTTTAAATAAGGAGTAGTGATATTGGTGATAACTATGCCAAATAAAGCAGCCAATAAGCCGACCAGAAGGATTTTGTCAGTTGGTGCTACCCCCTTGCTGTATCCGGTGCGGAAGACCTTTAGAATCAGTAGTAGATATATAAGTAGTCCGATCAAGCCGATTTCGATCATTGTATCTAAATATGACCACTCAAAGGCAAAAACGCGGAGAGTGCCATATTTTTCTAGCACCACGCTCTCGTATTCAATAGTAGTGCCAAAACCGGAACCAACTAGCGGGTGCTCGCCAATTTTGGCAAATACTGGCTGCAGTAAATTGAAGCGATTAGTTCCTGATCGCTCTTCAGTGGGATGAATAATACTGGTCACGCGTTGCTCCACCAGATCATAGACGGACGGCAAAAGCGTGCCAGTTAGAATGATAATAATTGAGGCGACACCAATGGCGTATAAAATAATCTGAGCCATTTTTTTTCGCGGTAAGTTGAATAACAAAAAAAGAAAAATAGCCAACAAGCCGATCCAGAGGCTGCGAGAAAGGCCAATGATCAGAGCGGACAAATTAAGAGCAGTAATTGCCAGTAAAAATAAAGTCTTTTTCCTAGTGATTTTTTCTTTGAGTAAGAAAACGAGCGTTATGGCTAGGCCAATTAGACAGTATAATTGGCTGGGGGTAAAAAAACGAAAAAACGGGCCAGCTAAATATGATATTTCTCCGACGCTAGTGTCCGTTACCCAGCGATAGAGAGGCGGTTTTTGGTTGGTAAAATCCCTAGTAATACTCATTTCTGATATTTCCTCTTTAGCCGTGATGGAATGAGATATTTTAGTGCCAGCCTCCTCCTCTTCCTCGATGGTTTGCTCGGTGGAGATAGCTTCGGCCATGTCGGGACGAGATTCTTGATGAAAGATGGTGAATTCGCCGATGCAGTAAAATGTAAAAAGGCTGATGGCAATACTACCAGCTATTACTATTTGCAGGGCTTGGCGTAAGGTTTCTCTGCTTTTGAGGGCGCAAAATAGAACAACTACTAGAGCCAGGTAAAAGTAGCCGTTAATGTCGAAGAAAATGTTCTTGATTGAGTTGCCGTTGATTAGGGCAGTGATGACTCCGACGAGAAGGGCGATGGTTAGTAGTAGATAAAGTCGAAAATAACGTGAACCAAAGAATTTAAACTTGTCTTTATTTTTACTTAAGAGCCAGACTAACATTACTATGCAAAAGAGAGCGATGCGTAGTGATAAAACAAAGCCACCTAGGTTAAGCGAGAAAAGATATCCCTTAACGCCAATGATTAATTCAGCGATCAGAATATAAACACCGTATTCTAGCTTCTGGTGTGCAAAGTAGAAGGTGGCGATCAATATGGCGCCGAAAAAGAGATAATTTAAGAAAGGGAGGATGTAGCCGAGAAAGGATAATAAATAGATCGCTAAGCAGGCTCCGGTGATTAGTAAGAGCTTCTTTGGGTCGAATATTTTGCGCCAGTTGGTTTGAGACATAATGTTTGTGTGGTCCTCCTAGTATACCTCGAAAGCACATCAGATTTCCCCGGCCTGCCCGCTATGCAGCGAGCTGGCGGGCCCGCTCGGCCGATCAAGGTCTTTCTGTGGTACACTAGGAGGACTTACTTAAGTTAATTAAAGTTCTTTCTTCTTTTTAATCGATTTATGTAAAAGATTAGCTATCAATGCTAGTAACATACTTACTGGATATAGATTTAACAATATCAAATAAGACAGAAGTGATTCATGCTGACGGAAATAGCGCAGGAGGCTACGGTTGAACCAAGCTTGCTTTTGGGGACTAAGGACTTGATTAAAACTGGCTCCTTTTTCGTGAATAACTTCGGCGTCCGGAGTGAAGTAGGTATCCCAGCCAGCCTCGTGGGCGCGACGGCAAAAGTCTACTT
>JBDRPV010000133.1:0-14543 GCA_043826745.1 Parcubacteria group bacterium | reverse complement strand
GCCTGATTATTTTTATCTTTATTCATAATATTGTATGGTGAGCTTGTCGAACCATCCTTCGACAAGCTCAGGAATTATATCACAAATGAATTAGCCAAATTAATACTCAACTCCGTATAGTAGCGCAAATTACGTCGCTGCATCTCACTAATCCGATCACACACCCAGTCCCAGTGAATTGTCACCCAGTCATTTATTTTAATGCCGGCCACAAAACTCGATTCATTCTTCTGCCACTGGCACCATTTGTCTTGAGCCTCACCCAGCGTTAGCTTGCCGTCCACATGCACTAATGGATAATATTCTACCAACACCTTACCGTCATTTACCTGCTTTACCTGCCCCCAGCTAATCTTGCATGAGTCCATCGTCTCCACCGTATGCTCAACTGGATAATGACCGGTGCGCTTAGGGATACTGATGACGTGAAAATTGTGATGCGGCAGGGCGCCTTCGGGAATCGTGCCCACTACTTTCTCAAACAATGCCGGTTTGAGCTTTTTTTTCAGCTCTTGCGCCTCTACTAGGTGCTCGTACAGCTGGCTCTTTTGCACTCCTAACAGTAAACTATTTCCCAGCCAGTAAGCTTCAGCCACCCGGCGGTCAAAAATATCTTTAAGATGATTCGCTCCGGCAATTAGCTTTAAATAAGGATACAGCGTCGCAAACTCTTCCAGTATTTGAAGTAATCCCTCAATCTTTTCCCCGCTAACATTTCCATTATTTCGAACACTTTCAACGCCCTGTGTCGCATACTCAAACAACGTCAAATTATCATCACCACCGCAATACTGCAGCTTGTTGGGCATATAGGCGTAGCGGCTACAGAGAACCGCGCCGTTATTAGGTGAGACTGACAACATGAGTTTTTGGTGATTTCTTTTCTAATCGATACGTGTAGGCCACAAATACAGCCACGGCCACCAAGCTCAGTCCTATTCCTAGCCATTTCTCTGACGTTGGTAACGCTCCTTTGTAAATCGCGTCCAAAACGGTTGTAATCGGAAAGGCTAACACTAAGACGCTCGCTACCACTGACGCCTTCTCATAAGCCAGGGCATGATACCAAGCCAGCACGTAGCCACTAAGTAGCAGCACACTAAGTCCGATCCAGAGCCACTGGCCGCCATTTAACGTAGATATGCCAGCAAATCCCGAGGTAAAAGACAAATATATTAGCAAAATAACGGAACCAAAAAACATTCGCGCCCAGGCCACAATCTTTGGATCAACAGCTCGTAAAACTTTCTTGGCAATAACATTCTCAATCGACCAGAGCAACGTTGCAGCTAGTATCATTATCTCCGCCCATCCAAAGGTAAAAGCCTTGATGCCAACTACTAGCCCGATACCAACCAACATTACTCCTAGAGCCAACCACTGCACCTTACTGATCTTTTCTTTCAAAAACGCGATTGCCATTATACTTACCCAAATAAATAGCGTCTTGTGAATAAAGCCGCCCATCGCCGCTGAAGTCATACTCAGTCCCTTGAAAAACAACAAAAATGGCAAACTACCACCGATTACGCCAATGGCCAGTAATTTATACCAGTCAGCTCGTTTGATCTCGCGCAACTTCCGCCAAGTCATTGGCAATAATACGACAGAGCACAACACAATCGCCACCAGCACATTCTTGAGCGTCGTAAATTGATAGGGGTCAATGTTTCCCGTGACCGCAAATTTATTGAAGAAAACAGCCAGCCCACTAATTATAGCTGTGATAAAAGCTAATTTGATTCCTTTAGACATATTTATTTTTCCTTAGCTTTATTAAAATAATCTAATACTTCTTTGGCTTCATCGGCCGATATTTTCTCCGTCGCTAGGTTGGCCTGCGTCAGTAGCCAGTCGCCCTGCTTGGCCTTGGGCACTAGCTTCAAGCTTACCAACAGCGTCTTGTCACCTTGCACCACTTCGGCTTGCTCGTCGGGCAAGATTTTTTTAACTTGTACTGGTATGGCAAAACACATATCGTTTTAACCTATTAAAGGGTTAATATTGTTCTTTTTCGCAGCCTGCCCGCAGTGCTACAGCGTTGCAGGCGGGCTGCAGGTGTCTGAGCCCCGACTTTGTCGGGGCGAGCCCCGCCTCGGCGGGATTAAAATTCTGCAACCAGAAAAAGGATAATGTTGACCCTTATCCAACTATATAGCTCCTTTGATACCCTTAATCTTATCCCAACTAAATATAGGACCATCCTTGCAGACAAAGTAAGGCCCCACTGCGCAGTGCTCACATTGTCCCACACCACACTCCATCCGTCGTTCGAGGGACAAATAAATATCCTCATCAGCGAAATCATGCTTCTTCAGTTCATTGACGACAAATTTACACATTACGGGTGGGCCACAGACAATCGCGATCGCATCCTTGACTACTTTCTTTTTATCAAAAAGCTTGGTGATCAGGCCGATATCACAATACACTCCCTCTATTTTCTCGCCTTCCTTGCCTTCATCTAGAGTCAAATGCATATCCACCTTCTTGCCCCATTTTTCATAATCCTTTTCAAACAACAATCCTCCTTTATTTTTACTGCCATAAAATACCTGAATGTCTTTGGGATATTCGTCCGGATTATCGCAGGCAGTCTCTAAAAGTGAGCGAAAAGGGATCATACCAATACCACCGGCCACAATAAGCATATTCCGTTTCTTTATCACATCTGTCGGAAAACCATTGCCATAGGGACCACGCACACCGATCGTATCACCCACCATCAGCTCATGCAGCCGTTTTGTTAACAACCCGATCTCCCGCACACAAATCTCAAAATATTTACGCTGACTGGCCGACGAGCAATAAGCCACTGGCGCTTCACCGTAGCCCGGCAGCGATATTTCCATGATCTGGCCGGGATAAAACTCTGGCGCGCCACCACTAACCATCTCAAGCTGAAAAACTTTCACGTCCGGAGTATCCTTGGTGATCTTGATAATCTTCGCCTCTTGTGTTTGATATTGATTTTTCATAACTAGTGTCAATTACTCTAAAGGGATTAGTGTTGTTCTTTTTCACAGCTGCGGGTGTCTGAGCTCCGCCTCAGCGGAGCGAGTTCCGCAGTAAGAAAAAGAATAATACTGATCCCTCACCAGCCTTCACCAGCTATAAAGCTCCCACTGGATCACTATTTACTATCTTCGCCAATGTCTCATTAATATCTATCCCCACCGGACAAGTCCGCGTGCAGCGCCCGCAACCGACACAACCTGGCAGGCCATACTGCTCCGGAATCCGGACAAATTTATGATAATACCAGAAATGAATCCGCTGCGCTGTATTTTCCAAAAACACGTGATCGCCCGCCACTTCCGAAAACTCACGATAAAAACAAGAATCCCAGCAACGCGTCCGCTCACCGGTGCCTTCAGCTAGAGTCGCCTCATCATCAATCCGGAAGCAATAGCAGGTCGGGCAAGCTACGGTACATTTGCCACACTCAATACACTTTTTACCTAGCTCCTCCCAGATCTTCGGATCGTGGTGATTTTTCAGTTGATCCTTGATCGCTAGCGTGCGCGCACTGAGGCCTTCCTCCTTAGTCGGCCCGGCAAATTGGATATGTTCGTAATCATCATAACCAAAATCAGCCAACACTCGCTGTCCTTCTTCTGAACCGGTCATCACCCGAAAGCTATCACCCCGCTGCTCAAAGAAGATATCAAATTCTAAGTGCTCGAGAATATCTTCTTCTAGTCTTTCCGTGAATACTTTAAAAGTTCGCGCATCTTGCTCGGGCGCTACACTTTGCCCAATGAGTAATGTTTTGCATTTGCGCCGCTGATAATAAGGATCTTTCTCGTAGACGTGGTTGAATAGATTTAAGGCCTTGAGATCGAAAGTGGTGAGGCCAAAGGCTACTTGCTGCGGATAGTCATTAATCGCCTCACTCAAACTAGAACCTTTATAATCAAATAATTTCTCACATGCCGGCAAAAACACCTTTTTCCAAGAATGATGAGTTAGCTGACCATTTAGAACTAGTTCTGTCGGCTGGGCGATTTTCTCAACCTCAAGAACCGAGCCTTTTTGGACTGATCCGTAGACTTCATTGCTCTTAAGGAGATATTTTATAAAATCTTGTAGTTGATCTTTTGTCATGATTTCCACGATAATAGAGGAATTGTAGCATAAATGAGTCTTTTATAAAACAAAAATCGACCCAAAGCTGAGCCGATTTTTAAATTTTACTGAATTACTACTTAGCCAATTCCTCATCAATTATCTTAGCAAAATCCTCATAGGGATAAGCGCCGGAGATCTTACGGCCATTGATGAAGGTTGCTGGAGTGCCAGTTACTTCGACTGCTTGACCGTCCGCCATATCATTCTCAACCTCCTCCTTTTGCTGATCGGAATCGAGGCATTTATCGAAGGTAGCTGTTTTGAGGCCTAGTTTTTTAGCGTACCCCTTCAAATCTTCAACTTCTAAGCTGTCCTGATTAGCAAACAGTTCATCATGAAACTCCCAATATTTTCCTTGCTCACCGGCACATTCGGCCGCCTCAGCAGCTTTCTGAGCATTATCATGAAAATCCAAAGGAAAGTCACGAAAAACAATCGCTACTTTATCGCCATATTCTTCCGCTATCTTCTTGATGGTTTCGGCATTACGAGCACAGTAAGGACATTCGTAATCACTAAATTCTACTATTTGCACTTTGGAATCTTTATTACCTTTGACGGCATCATCATCGATACTAACCTCGAATTCTTCCGTGCCAGGCTCTGGCGGAGCTGGTGGTTCTGGCAAGGCTTCTTCAGCAGAACCAGTTAAACTAGCATCGTCACTGTTGTCAACTTTGCCACTGTAAATCACTGAACCAGCAATAATGGCACCAGCTAAAATAATGGCTACTGGCACCCAGAAGGTGTTATTTTTGGGTACTTTTTTTTGCTCCGGGGCCTTATCATCACTCATATTTTTTTATAAATTAATGGTTAGGTTATTATAGCGGCCGACAACAAATCAGTCTACACTATTTTGGTAAAGACTTTTGAAAATTCGCAAACTTTCTAAATATTCTTCATTATCCTCTACGCCACTGCGGTGAAAAGTAAAATATTTTAGTATTTTCTTGGGTGGTAGCTCGTGAGTGACATAGCCATACTGGCGAATAGCCGTTTTTTCCAGTAGATTTTTTACTGTTTCCTTGTAAAAAAGTAGATTATCACTACTTATCCTTGTCAGTGGTAGGTGTTCATCAGTTCCATTATTAAAACCTTCGCGGAAAAATTTAACAAGATCCGTCCAAAAAAACAGATAAAGCAATATCTTTTTTATATCTCGACCGCTGCGCTGTGGGATATCCTTCATAAAATGACTACGATTATAATGAATATGGCAGTGAGCAATATTATCTCCCATCTCGTCAATAAATTCATTTATGTGCTCAAAGCGCCTAGTTTCTTCTTCGGAAAAGCCATGTTTTTTCATGAATTCTCTATTTCTCACTTGAGTATTGAGATGACCCCAATCAAAAGTGATTTTAAGATTTGGGTGCTTCAGCCTTTTAAAGACATACTGAAAATCGTGGTGATCAGTCATAGTGCAAGATTGTTTGGCTCCCACCACGTGCGGCATATTTTCTAAAGTCAAAGTAACGTTACGTCGCGCAGCGTAATCTAGAGCCGAACTCATGTTGCTCATAATGTTGTCCAAAGCCCGCTCCTTACTCACTCGTCGCCAAGCTGTTCCGGGATGAAAAACTATCAGTGGATTGTCGCCCTGACTCAACTCGGCCGCAATATCAATGTGCGATTTCAAGGCCTTGGTAATATAGTAAGAATCGTGGGAAAGATTAAAATAATATCCCTTGAGAGACTTGGGGCAGGTTTCAAAACAACCATGAAAAGTGTACATCGGAAGCTTTTGTTTTTTAATCGCTTCAACTCGTTTCCAGTTAGGGTTCCAACGCCGATCGAAAAATCCCCACAAGGTCATTTCTAGCCCATCGTAGCCTTTCTTGCCTTGTAGTATATCTCGATTCGGCTTAGATATCTTCTCGTCCCAACTTTTAAAAACATTTAAAAATGGTAACTCCGCCCGCAACAAATCAACCACGATATGAGCGATCGTGGGCATAATAACAATGTCTTCGATGAGATGTTTGAGTTCTTTATTTTTCGCCATACTAGATCAAGTTATAACAAAATAACTAATTAGGCAAATCAAAAAGTCTGCTTAACTTGCAGACCCCATGGGATGAGTAATTATTACTGTCCTAATCCTCCTTCAACACCTCTTCGTCCAGCTTTAACTTTGTCTCAATTAAAGTATTAACTAGATAAACAGAATCAGAAGTCGAGGCTTTAACATAAATACTAGTTTCCTGGGGACTTTTGTCGCCTAGCAAAATCTCCTGCTGGCTATCGTCCTGCATCAGTAAAGTTATTTTGATAATCGGTTTATCAAGCCCATACTCTGCCAAATCACCCTCCGTTATTTCCTGGGTAGCTTCTAGTTCATTGATGGAGTCCAAAGTCTCATCAATTTTGCCTGCCCGCGCCTGATAAGTGATCGGCTCAACAATTTTCCAGCCCTCTCCCTCTTTAACCACTCGCGTTTTCTTATCCGTTTGCTCAAAAGTGATCTCTTTTACTTGAGCTTTGTCGAAATCAATTACGTTAAACGTTTCCTCTATCAGATCAGCCTCGTCTTTAACTTCGCGATCCTTTTCAAAAAAGTAAACAAAAGCCAACAAGGCTGCAAAAACAGCTACTAAAATAAAGGTGGTTTGGAATTTTTTTAAAGCCATAAATATTTAAGCTTGTTTCTTCCGCTTCCGTCGATCCAGCCAAACTCCCAAGCCAATAATAATCACAATCAACGGCATACCGATGACAGTGGCGTAGAAAATGAGTTTGGTTTGACTGCCAGTCAAAGTAACTGTACGCTGCACCTCTTCCTTAGGTCGAATAGAAATTAATTCTTCTTCTTCCGCTAACCAGTTAACGGCGTTGATAAAGAAGTCGAAGTTTCCCAGGGCGTCACTAAACATACTGCTGGCAAAATCGGAATCTCCTACCACGATCAGGCGAGTTTTTGACTCTTGGTCTGCTTCATCTGTTTCGGCGTTTTCCTCTCCCTCTTTATTATTAACTACTCCCTTAACTACTACGGCTATTGGTAACGGTCCTTTTTCGTCTGTGCCTTCATTAAATTTCGCCTCTTGCGAAGAAAGATTCTTTTCTAGCCAGGAATTATCTGATGTCGAAGCTAGCGTAGAAATTTCGGTATTTTCCGGATGCTCGTCTGCTTCGCCGACTGATTTTACCCCGGGGAAAAAGGCGGGCTGCAGGCCATCCGTAATTTGATGGGTTTGCCACTCTTTAACCACTGGCGTACTAATATCAGTCCAGAAATATTCTTTGGGATCAACTATTACTCCTTCTTTGGTGGCTACTCCCCATTTTTCTAGTAAATCATCCAAATTAGCCGCTTTGCCCTGGCCAGGAACAACTGGATCTAATAAAGCCAGTAATTTACCGTCGTTATCGAGATATTGACTAATAATTTCTTTTTCTTCATCGAGAATTTTATCTTGCGGTCCGGCAATAACTAATACGGCGGTATCTTCCGGCACTTCCCGTGTGGTTATCAAAGATAGCTCCGCCACTTCATACCCTTCTTTGCTCAATAGGGTATTAACCACACTGTACCCAGTCTCTTGTACATCCTTGAGTTCCTTTTCCTTGTGGCCAGTCAAAAAGTAGACTTTCTTTTGCGTCTCACGAGTGAGTTTGAGAATGCTAGAGGTGATATCACTTTCAGTTGTAGTTAAGGATTGTTCGCGTTTATCGCCCTTTTCAAATATCAAAGTGCCGTAACGCTCGATACCATATTCCCGAGCAACTGTTGGCTTGGTATCGGGATCAATAAATTCTATTGTAATATTGCTATTCTGACTCCGATATTGTTCTAATAATCCTTTCACTTCTTCCTGAGCGGGATTGCCGCCGCGGAAAAAGCCAACTACCTTAATTTCTTCCTCTACTCCTTGCAACACTTTTTCTGTTTGATCAGACAAAGTGAATTTCTGGTTTTTAGTTAAATCCCAATCGAACGATTCTTTACGGGCAATATAATTTACTAAAATCAAAATACCCAACATTGCTACAACTGCTAACAAGGCATTACTGCCATATTTCGTTTGCCGCATCCCAAAAAACTTCAGCAGCCACTGGAATTTCAGAAATTTCTTTATTTTTTCGGCCGTTTTTTTATCCATTTATTTCCATTTCCTTATTTCGATCGACTTGACCGACACAAATAGCCAGAAAACAATAAAACTCAAATAATAAACAACGTCCTTAAGATTAATAACACCCTTAATAAATCCTTCCAAGTGAGTAGAAAGTGAAATATAGGAGAGTAGTTCGCTGTTAATTTCTCCTAAGTTGCCCGAGATCCAACTCATTACCCAGAGCAGTAAGACTAAAGCGAAGCCAATCACGGCGGCAATAATCTGATTTTCCGTCAAGGTAGAAGCAAAAATACCCAGGGCAATAAAAGATAAGCCACACAACAATATACCCAGATAAGCTGACCAAATTGGCCCCATATCGGGATTACCATATTTAGTCAAGATAAAGATATAAACTAAGGTTGAAGCTAACATCGTAATAAAGAGAGTGGCGGCCGCTAGAAATTTGCCCAACATTACCTCGATATCCCGCACTGGCTTGGTCATTAACAGTTCCAAAGTACCCATTTTTCTCTCTTCGGAAAACATCCGCATGGTAATAAGCGGCATCAAGAATAGCAGGGTAATAATAATATTTGAGGCTGCGCCCCGAAAAGACGCCTCTTTAGAAATAAAGAGGATAACGGAGAAAAAGTAGCCAGATAATATCAAAAACATCGTAAATACTACGTAAGCAACTGGCGAGGTAAAATACGAGCGTAATTCTTTAAAAGTGATTGTAAAAATACTATTCATTTATTCTTTGGTAGTTAACTTCAAGAATATTTCTTCTAGGCCAAGAACTTCGCGGCGCATTTCCAGTAAATCCCAATTATTTTGTACTATGGCTTGGGCTAACTGACCGCGAATGTCCACATCTTTTTGCGAGGCTACTTCCAGGTCAACCAGATCACCAGATTGAGTTTTTATAATATCCACTTTTTCCACTCCGCTAACCATTTGCAGCTTAGAACTTATTTCTTCACCTGATCCTTTAACTGTCAACAATACCTTAGCTACTCCCGACAACCTGTTTTCTAAATTATTAGGTGTGTCCTCAGCAACAATTTTTCCCTCCGCAATAATAATCACGCGTGAACAGGTCACTGATACCTCGGGCAGGATGTGAGTGCTAAGAATAATGGTTTTATCCTCAGCTAGTGATTTAATTAATTCTCTGATCTCAATAATTTGCTTCGGGTCAAGACCAATGGTCGGTTCGTCCAACACGAGATACTCCGGATTGCCAATTAAAGCCTGAGCGATACCAACTCGTTGCTTGTAACCCTTTGATAAAGTTTTAATTGTCGATTGTCGGACATTGTCGATCCCACAAACTTTCATTATCTTGCCAACATGATTGGAGCGCTTATCAGTCGAGACTTTTTTAAGAGCGGCAATATATTTCAAAAATACTTCCACATCCATATCAAGATAAAGCGGGGTGTTCTCTGGTAAGTAGCCCAGCTTCTCTCGTACTTTTAGTGAATCTTCAAAAACATCCAGGCCACCAATCTCAACCTCGCCACTAGTCGGCGGAATATAACCCGTCAAAATCCGCATAGTAGTGGTCTTGCCCGCGCCGTTTGGTCCGAGAAAGCCAACCACCTCTCCCTTATTAATGTTAAAAGAGACATCCTGAATGGCTGCCTTGGTGCCGTACTTTTTAGTTAATTTGGAGACTTTAATCATGTAGTTCTAATATGACTTACAGTATAGTCCGAATCTTATAAAGCAGCAATCTATTTCCTGTGGATTTCTTCTTAATAAGCTCTAACTTTGTGCGCTAAATTACAGCAAGAGCAACCTGAGCCACCGTGTAAGCCAAATGATAATATTATTGATACTGGCTTGTCGATCGATGAATTTTGCAAAGCGTTTTGCGCGGCATCATCAATATAAGAAACACCTGTTTCGTAATCACGACCGGACACTTTTCCGTCGCTATAGCAGCCTAAGTTAAACAAATAGGTGCCGTCACTTTTCTTATTATTGACGCTATTACCTTCCGCTATCCCCTTCTCAATGCTTTGCTTGAAACCATCGTGATAGAAACTCTTAATAGCAAAATAGGCGTTGGTTTGTTTTTCATCCCAGACTTCTTCCTCGACAGTTTCCAGATATCCACAAACAATGGTGTCGAAAGTGTCCTCGCCGAAAATACCGTAAGTGGTTGTTTCCTGAAGGCTAACATTCTTATTAAATTCACACTGAGATTCGGAATTATTTCCGTCCGTCGTAGATTCCTCTGTGTCACTTTCAGTTGTCTTTTCACTCTTAGCGTCTTCCTCTGCTTGCTTTTTGGCTTTCTCAGCCGCGGTTGCTTTTTCCTTTTCCTTTCTGGTGTCTTCGGCTGTTTTCAATATATCTATTTGGCTTTTCAGCTGACTAATTTCTTCTTTTAATTCGTTGAGAGAAGATTCCAACGCACTGCGGCTATTTTTTTCATTTTCCAGTTGTCCCCAGAAGTACCAACCGCCGACGGCTAGCACGGCGGAGAAAAACATTCCCATTACTACGATTAGAACTATTATAATAATTTTGCCTG
This sequence comes from Parcubacteria group bacterium, assembly GCA_043826745.1. Classification (GTDB taxonomy): domain Bacteria; phylum Patescibacteriota; class JABMPQ01; order JABMPQ01; family JABMPQ01; genus JABMPQ01. Next base: position 3,803 of record JBDRPV010000133.1, on the reverse strand, counting down.
ATTTTTTAGGTTTAACAACTGGCTTGTTTATTTGGGTTTTGGTCATATTTTTTAGATTTATTTTTGGACTTTATTATTGTACAACAAGTTGGCAAAAGAAAAAACCCCGCTCCGATGTCGAATCAGAACGAGGTCAAAGAATAGAGACTAGGAGCAGAAAACCCAAAGATCTAGGCTCGGGCCAAAACTCCAAGCGGACGGAAAGATCGGCTGCTATACCGAAGGTTAGAAGAGCAGAAGCTGACGCTAATGAAGAGCCTATCGTCATTAGCGCCACCGTGAAGCCGGAAGTGAGTATCTTCGTACCACTCCTCGTACCACACCGAAGTATTAACGATGTATTCCTGGGTACGAGGGAGGTCGGGATAGAACTGTGAGGTGACACTCCCTTCGATCACTCCCTCGAAACGGAGCTGGTTGGGCTCGAGGCCGATATGCTGTGCCAACGCTGGCCAGATGTACTTTTGCCAGTCGTCAGCACTGACACCGAAGCGGGACTTCTGGGAACAATCCTGATCGCAAGAGATAATCCCAGCGCGCCGGAGTTGCTTGAGTATCTTGCCGCAGAAAAAATCGTCACTCTGCCACATCTGCTTATCGTTCCTCAGGAGGACGGGCTTGAGACGCGTGTCGATGAGGACGATCTCGCCGTGGAGCTGTTGGGCTTTAGTGTCCGGCTGGAACTGGCCGTCGACAAGGCGGCCGATCTTCTTCGCCCTCAGCTGATCGTAATACCATCGAGAGGGTCTGATCTGCCACCAATCGAGATTGCTGTTCGAAGAAAGATCGAGAATGGGCCACGCCGAGAAGCGCAGGAGATAGACACATTCCCACATCTGGATCTTGGCTCGGCCGTATTTTTTGGCGGTTTCGATGAAGAGGTCACGCCGCCACTGAGTACCGCGCAGCTTGTGCACGGCTGCCTCACGCTCGACCAGCCAATCGAGCCAGTTCTTGTCCGTGGCATCATCCCAGATGGCGTTCCAGGGAATTGGAGCCACCATTTCCAACTTCCCAGTCAGAAACTGCTTGAAGACCTCGATGGAAGGTAGTTTCTCTGGCGCCCGCACCAGTGCCAGAACATAGTTCCAACGTTCCAGCAACAGTTGCGTCTCTTGAAAACTGAAATTTGCCTCGGAGATGCGATCTGATATCGCTCTCTTTTGGCCTTTGGTTGCCACCAACATGACAATCCTCCTTTGGTTTGAGGGCTACCCCGCCATCGGGGTCTCCCAGTTTAAGGTTCTCTCACTGAAAACCATCAAGTGAGCTGTTTTTCTGTGAGTCGGCAAAAATACTTAACTCACAAAAAATCGGCTCTCTTCATAGCTGTAAAGTATTACAAAAATGATTGCAGGTGACAAGGTGAATTTTTTAGCTGGTGCTAAATGAGAAACTGCTCAATAACCCACACTAGTAAAAACCCAATCGCTGCTCCCCCGCCAATTGGCGGCAAAGCGGGCAACGGCTTATTATATTCTGCTTTAATTTGATAGATATTCATGGCGATCATTCCTGCCAGAGCGCCGACAACAATCGCCAGCGAATATTGCCAGCCCATTTTCCCAGCCGAGACAGCAAACATTAGGGGCAAAGCAATATCGCCAGTTCCCAGAAACGAGAACGGCCCATCTAGCCGTACCTTGATCAACCGGCTCATCATCTCCTTGATCTCCATCGGCACAATGATCGAAAAAGCTGCTCCCTTGCTGGTCAACTTGGTAAACATGGCCACCATGTGTTTTGTTTTGAAAACAGCGATGACATCGTAAACTGCTAGGATAGCGATGATAATTAATATATGCCAGGCGGAAAAGCCAACGCCAATGTAGGCGCCAATACCAGCCAGCGCAATCACCAACGCTAAATTGTGGGTAATGACTAGCGGTAAATATTGTCGCAATAGGGCAACGGCCAAAGCGAACAAAACCGTCGCTAGAGCAGGTAGCCAAACGTCAAAAAATAGCAACGCGCCCAGAAATATCGAGGCTTGAAGGGCTATTTGAAAAACCCGGTCCCTTTTGACAAATTTTACTAGCACCAAAATGATGACTGTTCCTAGAGCGAAAGCTAACAAAAACTGGACAATCGAAATTTGCTGGGTCTCAAGCGCCAATTTAATTTCTTCTATTTGTAGGAGGCGCCAAGCTAATAATAAGCCGAGAAATTGGGTGAGGAGGAAAATAAAACTCTCAAGCACAATAAAAACCGGAGAAAACTTGTGCTCCTCCGGCTGGCTGGCTGATTCTTTTGTTGTTTTAGTGGCTGCGGAAATAGGTTTATTGCTTATTCACCCGTTGTGAAATGAAAATCGCCATAAGATAGTGGATTGCCATCTTTATCAGTGATACCTTCACGAATTGTCACTAATATTTTTTGCTGCGGCTGAAACGGCTCGGGAGGTGTGATCGTTAAAATATTGGTGGCTTGATCATATTCATACTTACTATTAAGGAAAGGATTAAAATCGTAACCAAGATTTTCCGCATACTCTATCCCAATATTGCGGGTGTTAAGAGTAGACTGATCCATTTCGCGATCGAAAATGATTTTGATGGGAGCATCGGTGGCCACCTCTTTAGTCCGATTGTCTGGCTCGAAGTTGAGAATTTTAGGATTGTCGAAGATAGTACCAGAAACTTGCCCGGTCAAGCTGGTGCTTTGGCAGCCAGTTAAAGTGATGGCGGTAGCGAAAATGATGAGGGCGGCAAGATATTTTGGCATTTTTTTGTTATTATTTACGGCCTAGTTTTTTAAAGGCCTTTTTAAAAATTTATAAAGATACTTATCAAAATTGACTATCTTATTCTTTACTATAACAATCCCCTCTTTTTTCAGCAAGCGTCTTTTGGTAGTAGTGCCAGCACGGTAGCCGCCGATTTCGCCGGAAGATTTTACCACGCGGTGGCAGGGAATTTCTATAAGATGTGGATTTTTATTGAGTGTTTGACCAACAGCTCTGGCAGTAGTCAGGTTTTCTTAGGGCTTGCGCAATTTCCTGATAAGTGGTAACGTACCCAGTTAGTAATTGTCTAACTTTCGCCAAAACCTTGTCTCGCTAGGCTATCATATAATCAACCTATATTATCTTCCAATCAACACCCTATGAAAATTCGCTATCGAAAATACCAAGCTAGTGATAAAAAAACTCTCCGCGATCTAGTGGCTAAGTTTTATATTGACGATCCCCCCACTGCCCCCGCTTCGTGGATGAATATTGACCGAACAATCAAAGAATTCAAATCTCGTCCTACTAAAGGTCGCATTTGGATATTTGAGCGCAATCATCAGGTAGTGGGCTACGCTATCACTGTTAACTACTGGGCTAATGAGTACGGTGGTAATTTTATTACTATTGATGAATTATTCGTTGATCGACCTTTCCGTCGCCAAGGTATTGCTGGTGGCTTTATTGATTATTTAGTCAAAAATCGCATTAATAACAGCGTCGGTCTACAATTAGAAGTACACCAACACAACCGTAAAGTGATTAAACTCTACAAAGAACATGGTTTTAAGACTGATAATATTTTGCTATCGATCGAATTTGATAAAATATCAAAGATAAAAAAGTAAATTATTTATCCTTTGTCACCTCCGGCAACCACTCTATCACATCCGAAGCAATTACTGATCGCTTACCTAGCTTGGATGCTGCCTTATCTCCAGCCAGCCCGTGTAAATAGACGGCGGTACTAGCTGATTCAAATGGCTGTTTGATATTCTGCGCCCAGAGAGTGGCTAGAATGCCCGTCAGAACATCGCCGGTACCCGCGGTGGCTAGCGCGCGACTGCCAGATTTA
>JBDRPV010000132.1:0-2069 GCA_043826745.1 Parcubacteria group bacterium | reverse complement strand
CCAATCAGGAACTTGCAGTTATCAATATTTTATTTGCTAATGTACATTTGGTTCAAAGATAAGCAGCAGAAAAATATTCAGGACTTCGAGAAATTCTTTAAAACCTCACTTGAGAGGAATTTTCCGAAGGGGGAATGTAGGGAACGTGGCAAAGCGTTAATTATGCTGGCGGAGGTAGCTCTATATGCGAGGACTTTGTTTAGACGATAACCTAAAACTTTATGGATAAATTTTTTCTTGAATCATTTATGCGGGAATCCAACAGAATAGAAGGAGAGCTGGATGAAGAAAATGGAGGTAAATTATGGCCGGGTGATGTGGAAGCGGTTGAGGCTTTCCTGGAGCATCCTTTCAGTCTTAAAAGTCTTCTCATGCTTCATAAAGCTCTTTGCAAGGGAAGACCTTACATGAAAAGCGACAAGAAGCTGTGGGGAAAGTGGAGGGATTGTGAGGTATGGGTTGGTGGCCACAAGGGAGCCGACCCGATTTTCATTCCACACAAAATGGAGGAACTGGAAGAAACCTACAGCGTGATAAACGCTTGGGAGCTTCACAATGAATTTGAGACTATTCACCCCTTTGTGGATTTGAACGGACGTACCGGAAGACTGCTTTATCTTAAAAAGGCACTAGAGGAAAATGCTTATCATCCTCATCTTTCATTTCTGCACAATTACTACTATGCCACTTTAAATAATTACAGATAAAATATGTACATCGTTTACGCCATAGGAGATAAAGGTAAAGGCTACATCCAGGAAATCGGACGCTATGAAGTAGTTGAAGAATTAGAAATACGGATAGAGATGTTTTCGGATGATGTTGTAATTAAGATTGACAAGGAGAATGATGAAGATGTATAATTAAGACAATCATCTAACAAAAACAAAATGTCATTTCTGCAAAAAGTATTTGCGGTCATCCTAGCGGTGGCTTTTGTCATGCTCCTTACAAAAATGTGGGAGCGGTCAAAACTGATGGAGTATTGTTCTCTGTCACCGGAGTGCTATCCGGTGGACAGCCAGGGCAATCCTTCCCTTTAATTTATTTTTTAAATAAAAAACATGAAAATAAAAATAGCAAAAATAGCCTTAGCCGCCTTACTGATTTGCGCTTTCTTTTTCTCCTTTTTCTATTCGATTGATTTCTCCAAAGCCAAATCTCCATTTACAAAAGCACAAGAGGATGCCCAGGGGATTCTTCAGTCTAAAAAGGAAGATTGGCAGTCAGTCCGGGATGAGCTTATGAAAGTGGATGCGGAGTGCCAGCAAAAGGAGGAAGCCCTTACTAAAAAGCTTGGTGAAATAGAATCCGATGCCGGAAAGCTGAGGGAGATTATCAGCACCCTTTCGGATTTTACTCAGCCCTTGAACCTGAAAACGGAGGGCCAAAAGTTACCTTAATCGGCCATTCTGCGGAACAGAATGAGATTGTGAACTACGCTTATGAACTCTCCGATTACAATAAGGATTTTATCTATACGCTCAAAGCCGAAAACGGGACGTTCGACCCTCTCAGGATTTCCACTACAAATGATTGGGGATTATGTCAACTCAACAAGAGATACCATAAGGATTTTATCAATTCCCCTGCTTTCCAGGAGTGGCGCTCACAACTCGATTACTGTTGGAAGGTATGGCAGGATGCTACTGTCAGAAGACGACTCAGAACCACCTTCTATGGCTATAATAATATTGGAAAAATAAAACACTTCTTCAAGTTCAATGAAAATCCTTGACCTATTCGCCGGTATTGGTGTCGCTTCTCTTGCCGCTGATATGGTGTGGGGAGACGTGGAGCATGAGTTTGTTGAAATCAATCCCTATTCCCAAACCATACTTCATAAACATTGGCCGAGAGCTAAAATCCACGGCGATATAACCACCTATCATTATGACGGAGAACCAGTTGACCTTGTTTGGGGGAGTCCTCCCTGCCAAGCCGCCTCAAGCGCGGGGAAAAGGAAAGGCACAGAGGACAAGAGATGGCTATGGCCTGACACGTTCAGAGTTATCAGAGAGGCTAGACCGAAATACTGGATTTTGGAGAATGTTCGAGGACTCCTTTCT
>JBDRPV010000131.1:0-2091 GCA_043826745.1 Parcubacteria group bacterium | reverse complement strand
CAAAATAATAAACAAGCTTCTGGAGTCATGGATAAACCAAAGAAAAAACGTCGCCGGGGACTAAAAATAACTATCTTGGCTGTTTTGGCTGTGGTAGCTATTGGCGGCGGTATGCTCCTGGCGTATTTTGATGTTTTTAATATTAAAGAAAAAATGATAGCTGGAATGACCGAAGAAGAATTCTGGAATCAGGAAGGAAATACGAGTTTTGACCTGATAGATAAAGCACTTGAAGAAGGCAAGATTGATAAAGAAACATCGCTAGTCTATGGAGCTTACGCTGCTTTTGGAGATGAGAGATTGCCGGAGGAATATAGGAGTGAGGTTATTGCTTATGAAGCCAACGATATCTTTTATGAAATCCGTAATAGTTACGATAGCTTCAGTGCTGAGAATAAAAAAAATATTGATCCTTTTTTGAAGCGGCCGGATGATCCAGAAAGCTATTGGAGTCAGAAAATAGCCAAGCAAACTAATAATAATCCTGATTTGGTAAAAACGGCTCAGGCCAAAGACAGACCAAGCGGATGGGGATATTTTGATACCAGCGATGGGAAATTTCGAGTTTGGTACTCCACTTCAGCGGGCATTCCTATATTAGATCCGATTTATAGCTTACATATTACAAGAGAACAAGCGGAAACTGTTCAAATGATTATAAACAAAGCTAATATATACCACCGCTTTAAGGATCTATTAAAAAGAGATACCATTAGCGATGGTGACCTCGGTGGAAACGATAGAATAGATATTTACCTAATGACACCTTACGACATTCTACTTCGTCCTAGAAATGGTGGATGTTCTGGCGTAACAATTCCCAATAATTCAGGTAAAACAAGTGCCCATATCATTTTATACACCACGAGCCAAAGTACTGTTGCCCACGAAATCTTTCATGTTTTTCAGTTTGCCTATAATTATGATTATAAATACAATAAAGTTTGGGCTGAAGCAACAGCAGCATGGGCAGAAGATTATATATTTAAGTCGCATAATAGTGAACAATATCGACTAAAATTCTTCTTGCCTTATCCGGAATTAAGCTATGAACAGAGCGCTCCACATCATAAAAAATCTGGTCGGTATTTTGAATACGGTGCTTATATTTTTCCTTACTTTATAACGCAAAACTTTGGAAACGATAAAATAAGACAGATATGGGAAGATTGCGAGAAAACGTCTTGCTTGAAAGCTGTGGATGCTAACGTTGACGGTGGTCTAAAAAAGCAATGGCCAGAATTCACTCTTTGGAATTACAATAAAGAGCCTGTAAAATATTATAAAGACCAAAACGGCTTTCCAGATATTTCGTCAGCTCAGTATGAACTTTCCCGAAACTATCACACTCTGGCTGGGGGCGGAAAAAAAGAAATTAAGACTCCAGGTATAGAGCCTTTATCAGCTCGTTTAGCAGAAATTAATAATAAACTCGACGAGAGTAGGTATAAAAAAGTAAAATTTGATGCCATTAGCGATCTTGGTCGTTGGGCAGATGAGAATCTATCTATAAAAGCAATAATTTATCCCAAAAATGGAGAGCCATATGTTGACAAACATAATTGGTTGAAAAGTGATAGAACTTTCTGTCTAGAAAATCCCAAAGAAAACTTCGAACGTATCGTCTTAATTTATAGCTATAGCAAAAGAGAAGGGAAAATGGGAACAGGCCAGATTTATGCTTATCCACAGGAAGAATCCTGCTATGCCATTGACCAAGAGGATGAGCGTACCGCTAAGATCGAATTGGACGAAATGGCTGTCGGTTTAGCTACTACTCCTACAGTTGATTCAGCTATTAAAGTGAAAACAGAGGGGAAACTAGTCGAATCAGCTAAGCAAGAGGTTCGGTATGGTTATCAGAGTAAATGGGAAGCAAAGCTTGATTATGAGGAGCAATGGAGTTCCTTCAACTTCAAAGCAACCCCGGTAGATACTTGCACTGTTAATCCTGGAAAAACCACTCATACAGCTAATTTTAAATTTGATCTGAGTTCAGTAAAAGATGGGGATGCTGTCACTATTGAAGCTAGCGATCTAAATGTTCACTATGATCCCTGGCAATCAATATGCACTATAGCTGGAATAACT
>JBDRPV010000130.1:0-3222 GCA_043826745.1 Parcubacteria group bacterium | reverse complement strand
AGTTATTCCAGCTATAGTGCATATTGATTGCCAGGGATCATAGTGAACATTTAGATCGCTAGCTTCAATAGTGACAGCATCCCCATCTTTTACTGAACTCAGATCAAATTTAAAATTAGCTGTATGAGTGGTTTTTCCAGGGTTAACAGCGCAAGTATCTATCGGAGTTGCTTTGAAGTTGTAGGAACTCCATTGTTCTTCATAATCAAGCTTTGCTTCCCATTTACTCTGATAACCATACCGAACCTCTTGCTTAGCTGATTCAACCAGCTTGCCTTCCGTTTTAACTTTAATAGCTGAATCAACGGTAGGAGTGGTGGCTAAACCCTTAGCCATTTCGTCCATCTCGATCTTAGCGGTACGCTGGTCCTCTTGATCGATGGTGTAGCAGGATTCTTCTTGGGGTCTGGCGGTGATTGATCCTCCATAAGATGAAGATTCTGCAAAAGTTCCTTCCTTTCCTATACCTCCATTACTAAAAACTAGAACTATACGGTCAAAATTTTCCTTAGGTTTTTCCAGACAAAAAGTTCTTTTATTAATTTTTGACCAGTCCTTTTTATCTACATAAGGGTCTCCATCTTTAGGGTAAACTATGGCCTCAATAGCCAGCTTATCTGACATACTCGTAAATGTTTCTAAATTATCAAAAACCACTTTTTTGTATTTACCTTCTTCTAATTCATTTTTAGCTTCAGCAAAATTGGCTGACAAGGGCATCAGCTGCGTGGAGGAAATATCTATTTTATTTCCTTGTATGGAGTATTTATGTTGAGGCAATTGAATTTTGGCGGACGAAATATCTGGAAAGCCCCCTTGATCATCGTAGAATTTAACTGGACTCTTATTATAATTCCAGAGCGTAAACTTCCGCCACTGCTTTTTAAAGCCGCCATCGATATTTTCATCCACAGATTTGATACAGGACATTTTCTCACAACCTTCCCAGATTTCCCTGATTTTATCATCGCCTGAGGTTCGCGATATAAAGTAGGGGAGGATATAGGCTCCATATTCGAAGAGTCCTCCAAAAGAACTGTATTCTTTTTCTGGATAAGGAAAATAATATTTTAATTTATAATGTTCACTATTGGCTGATTCAAACATAAAATCTTCTGCCCAGGTTGCCGTGGCTTCCATCCAAACTATATCTGAAATTTTGTGATCGAAGGCGAATTGGAAGACATGAAATATTTCATGAACAACTAGTGATTGATTAGTCCCATTTATGATAATGTAAGCACTTGTTTTGGATTTTGATTTATCTGGCATTGTTAGCCCAATATAGTGTTTACCACGTCTTCCACGTAATTCATCTAGAGTGATGTAAATATCTATTCGGCCATCGCCACCGAGCTTGCCATCGTTGATGGCGTCTCTTTTCAGAAGATCTTTGAATTGTTTGTATACACCAGAGCTGTCTATGATTTTCTTAACTTTTTCGGCTCTTGGCTTTGAAGTAAAACGACTTATAATTGGACTTAATATTGGAATAGAACCATATTTATACCAAATCCTAAATTTACCGTCAGCTGTATCAATATACTGCCAATAATCAGGCCTACCTTTAGCGTGAGCGGTTTCTACTAGATCCGGATTATAGCCAGCTTGCCTGGCCATCTTTTGACTCCACCAACTCCCTTCCTCATCCGGCCGCTTCAAAAAAGGATCGATTATTTCTTTGTTCTCTGAGCTAAAACCATCATAGTTTTCTTGTATTCCGGCAAATACGTGGTTGGCCTCAAAAGCCATCACCTCGCTCCGGTATTCCTCCGGCAATCTCTCGTCTCCAAAGGCAGCATAAGCTCCGTAGATTAAAGACGTTTCTTTATCTAACTTGCCTTCTTCATAAGCTTTATCCAATAAATCAAAGCTAGTATCTCCCTCTTGAGCGAAGAACTCTTCCATTGTCATCTCACTTTCGGCTTGCTTTTCGGATGTTTTAAAAACATCAAAATACGCCAGGAGCATACCGCCGCCAATAGCTACTACAGCCAAGGCAACCACAATAGTTATTTTAAGTCCCCGGCGATGTTTTTTCTTTGGTTTATCCATGACTCCAGAAGCTTGTTTATTATTTTGCGGAGTGGGGTTAGACTCGGCGACGGAATTTGCCTGCCCGCTCGACTTCGCCTCGCGAAGCGGGCGGGTAATTTGTTTATTCATTGCAAATTATCTATTGTTAACTCGTCTTCATTATATCTTAAACTCAATAATATCTCCATCTTGGACGACATAATCTCGTCCGCACGGCTTCGTCTCGCGAAGTGAGTGGGTAATTTGTTTAGTTATCATAATCTAATTACTAGTTCATTAACGTCTTATATCTATTATGCTACAATGTAATACATATTAGCAAATAGAAACAAAATTATGGGAGCTCAAACTAAAAAAATAACTATGCTTGGGGGAATTCTGGTAGTAATCCTTATCCTATTTGTTGCCGCTCCTTTTACCTCGGCATCCCAAACCGATCAGATTCAACCAGCCGATGCCATCACTTACAATGAAGATCTAATAGTCAACGGTACTGTCGAGGTAAATTCTATTCATGTCGGCCAAGAAGGCACCGGTGGTGTTACTTATTTCAACGGCTCTGTATTAAACGCCGGTGCAACTACTCCTTTCACCATCGCTGATGACGTCCGCATTGATGGTGGTATTTGGCGAGGTCCCAGTAAGGGTACCTCTGATGATATGCCCTTAAAAATATATGATACTATGGTACCTGGCGTGAATAATGTTAATGATCTTGGCTCTGCCAGCTTGAAATGGAAAAATCTCTACTTGACTGGTACTGTTACGACCTCAGGATTGCAAGGGACAGGAATCGTTAGTTCATCTAACTTAGCAGACAATGCAGTTACTGGTGGCAAGATTGCGGATGGGACAATCGTTGCGGAGGATATAGCTGGTAGCGCTATTACTGGTGCTAAGATAGCTGATGGTGCGGTCACCTCTGCCAAGATTGAGAATGGGGCAATTGCTACAGCAGATATTGCAGATGGCGCCATTACTTCTGCTAAAATTAGCAATGGGACGATCATTGCAGGGGACATGGCCGATGATGCGATAACAGAAGCAAAAATTGCCGATGATGCGATAACAGAAGCAAAAATTGCCGATGATGCGATAACAGAAGCAAAAATTGCCGATGATAATGTTACTGCGAGCAAGATAAACGGAACCGGCGGCGCTAATTTGCCTATTGCTTATGGGGTT
>JBDRPV010000129.1:0-2981 GCA_043826745.1 Parcubacteria group bacterium | reverse complement strand
TGTCATAGAGGTGGTCAGTTAGAAGACTTTTTAAATCAATCTTCATCTTGGACCACCTCTTTTCATTGGTCAAAGCATATTTGATTACCTTACATCCTAATACTCGTAGGGGGTCAGTATCAGTGTAGCCATGTACAATTTAGGGTTTACAAAATAGTCATGATGTGCTATAAATCAGGGTTCCCTTATAATAGGGAAATTGCCTGAAATTAGCGATTATTAAGCATAATAGCTGTTTTTAGGTAGTTTATAGTAGGCAAATTGAACAACGAAAGAAAAACGAAGAAACACAAATTTTTGATTACGAAGGAGGAGAAGATGTTTTGGTATATTGTGATTGGAATATTGGTTCTGGCTGCGGCAGCTGTTGCAGCCTGGTATCGGTGGGGGAGGCACAAAATGCCGCCGCCGAAGTGTCCGGGCCCACCTCTGGACAAGCGCCCCTGCTGGTGCAGCATTCGGGGGAAGGAGACCCCGAAGGAGCTGAAAATCAACCGAAGCGGTTGGCGGTCGAGGACTTTCTATCTCTATGGTGGCAATACGCCACTTCAAGTAGAGATAGAAGTGGAAACCTCTGATGGCCGTCCCTGGCTGGTCGCAGATAAGGATCAGCTCTGGTTGCCAGTCGGTGGAGGGGTGCCGGTTGAGATCCGGCTTGCTAGTCTGGACGCTTCCTTGGCTGACATGACCCTCGAGAGGGTGACGGCCATTCTGCGTTGTATCACTCCGGGCAATGCGCCTAATCCCGAGATCAAGTTTCACCTTGACCTCGGAGAGTGGCGCGAGCTGCAGATCAGGGAAGACGACCCGTTTAGGATCACGGGGATGGATCCTGCCCATCAGGGTAAGGTGGACAGTCTTCTGAATGGTCAGGCGGTGGCAGTTTTTACCAGCAACTGCTCTTTCCCGCTTCACCTGGCGGATATCAGCCTGCGTGAGACGGGACTGCAGTTGCGGCAGTCAGTCGGCCCGGTGGACATCGTTCCTTTCGGGTCTGTTGCCCTCACTCTTCCCCTGGCCGCCGCTTCTCCCGATTTCAGCTGGGCTCGGGCGAGCACCGTCAGGCTGAGAGCCAAGGTTTCCTGCCAGGGCTTTCTGGGGGTGTATCGTGAGCAGCCGTTCACGCTGCTGCCCGTGACCCAGCCAGGCTTTAATCTGGAGGAGATCCACGCGGAGGCCACCGCCACGGCCACCGATCAGCAGTGGCAAGCACCGCTGGAGTTGCCGACGGCTGAGCTAGGCTTTACGATCCAGTGCAAAAAGGTAACTCTCTTCCACGACACTGCTGCCGATGGCCAGGAGCAGTTTGCCTACGATTACCCCGAATTGGCGGTTCCTGGAGGCTTTCAGCTTACACTGGATCCAGCCGGTGAGATCAGCCTGCATAGCCCCAGCCCATTGACGCTCGAGCAATGGCCAACTGGCGTGGGGGTCGAGTTGATCCTGTCCCATCAGGAGAGTGGCTTCTCCTGTGAGTCAAATCACATTTTTCCCTACGGCCGACCAAGGCTACTGCGGCTACTGCCGGCGCCACAGCCGACTCCTCGACCGCAGCCGCCGCAGCCCTTTGCGCTGGCCGATGATTAGCACCAGCCCTTTCCTTTCGTTTTCGGTTCCAATCCCCCTAGCTTCAGGCGACGGGGATTTTTTTACCCCAAAAAATACAAAACCAGCTCACTGAAGCTGGTTTCTAACTAACCGGCACTGACTATTTAACTGACAGTGTCTTACTAATTTTACTTTTTGGCTTACCAATCCAGTCAGCTAAGATCCCTCTAATATCTTCAGCGTCAACGGTTGGTAATTTAGATCCGCTGCGATCTTTTTCTTGATTGATGTTAGAAATGGCAATTTTTTTCTGTTTGGTGGCTATTTTTTTATCAATGACTGATCGTTTTCTTTGACCGGACGTTTTCTGGCGAACCTTGCTTAGCCGAGCAATGCCTTCTTGTAGTTTTTGAATTCGATTGGGGATATTGATGGCCTTTAGTCTGATTTTAGCGCCGGCTTCGTCGATTAAGTCGATTGCTTTGTCGGGTAAGTATCTATTTTTAATATATTTATCAGAAAGCACAGCGGCGGCTTTTAAAGCCTCTGGTGTATATTTTACGCGGTGATGTTTTTCGTATACTGGAGCGATCCCGTGCAAAATTTCGATTGTCATCTTGACAGTGGGAGGTTTAATAATAACTGGCTGAAATCGTCTTTCCAGACTTTCATCGGGCTTGATATGTTTTTCGTAGTCTTGCAGAGTAGTGGCGCCGATGGCTTGTAGATCGCCACGAGCCAAAGCGGGCTTGAGAATGTCGGACGGATCCATTGCTCCCTCAGCGCCCTTAGCTTCCATTAAAATATGTATCTCATCAATAAATAAAATAATCTGCCGCCGCGCCTGGTGAATTTCCTCCATTACTTTTTTCAAACGGCTTTCGAATTCTCCTCGATATTTCGTACCAGCAATCATACCACTGACATTAATAGCCAGCACTCGCTTCTCTTTTAAACTACTGGGTATTTCTCCGCTGGCAATCTTCTGGGCTAATCCCTCGGCAATGGCTGTTTTACCAACACCAGCTTCTCCGAGCAGAATAGGATTATTTTTAGTGCGTCGGGAAAGGATTTGAATAACGCGGGCAATTTCTGGCTGACGATTAATTACCGGATCTAGCTTACCCTTTTTAGCTTGGGCAGTTAGGTCACGGGAATAGGAATCCAAGATGCCAGTAGACGAACCAAAACCACGCGATATTTGTTTGAGACGGTCGCGTTGAGTCCAAACAATGTAAGCAACTATAGCTAGGGCGGCGATTATAATTATTTCGGTAACGGACATAAAATTATTAATACAAGTATAGAGAAATTTTAACATATAAAGGTTCATTGAGCTATCTTTTACGTCTATAATCATTTTGACCTTGATAGTAAAAAATGATACAATAAAGACAGAAATCCGAAGATAAGTACATGGGAAAAACTACAAT
>JBDRPV010000128.1:0-9815 GCA_043826745.1 Parcubacteria group bacterium | reverse complement strand
CTGTAGGCATGGCGCAAAAAAACCAAACCCATCACCGGGCTTGGTTTTTTAATATCCAGAAAATGCTGTAGTTGACTATCTAACTCTTCCGCTCCTCCTGCACCGCCGCCCATATCTTCTTTTCAATCTCGTCAGCCTTCTTAGGATTATCTCGCAAATGCTGTTTACTCGCTTCTCTTCCCTGCCCTAGCTGTTCACCATTGAGTGTATACCAAGCGCCACTTTTGCCAACTACCCGGTATAACACTCCAGAGTCAATTAAATCTCCCACCCGCGAAATCCCTTCATTATACATAATGTCAAATTCAGTGGTCTGAAAGGGAGGAGCCACTTTATTCTTGACCACTTTCACTCTAACTCGATTGCCGATTACCTTATCGCCCATTTTAATTTGCGCGGCGCGACGCAAGTCGATCCGCACCGAAGAATAAAACTTCAAAGCCTTACCGCCAGTGGTTTCCTCGGGGTTACCAAATACTATTCCAATCTTCATTCGAATCTGATTGAGGAATACAACTGTCGTGTTAGATTTACTAATTACGCTCGTCAACTTTCGTAAAGCCTGTGACATTAATCGCGCTTGCAACCCCATGTGGCTGTCACCCATATCGCCTTCTATCTCTGCCCGCGGAGTCAAAGCGGCCACTGAGTCTACTACCACTACATCCACCCCACTGGAACGCACTAATGTTTCTACGATCTCAAGCGCCTGCTCACCCGTTTCTGGTTGGGAAATAAGCAATTCTTTAACATCGACGCCAATTTTTTTAGCATAATCGGGATCAAGAGCATGTTCAGCATCGACAAAAGCCGCTACTCCGCCCGCCTTTTGTACACTAGCTACAATATGCTGAGCCAAAGTAGTTTTACCCGAACTTTCTGGACCATAAATTTCAATCACCCGTCCTCGAGGAATACCGCCTACCCCCAAAGCAATATCTAGTGAAACAGAACCAGTTGGTATTACTTCTACCTCCATTGTTTGCACTTCACCCAACTTCATAATCGCCCCCTCACCAAAACGCTCTTTAATTTGCTCGACCGCGCTGTCAACTGCCTTGCTTTTACCTTCCGCTTTAAGAGTGGTTGGTTTTTTCTTACTCTCGACTTTCTTTTTTGCCATAATTTTTTGCCTCCTATTATTTAATAAATGAAATTCGCATATTGGTATCGCCGCTACTTCTCCACAATTACCTTCCTCTCCACTACACTCTTCCGATCCAGCTTATTAGTAGCGACAATTTCTACCACATTTAGACCCTCTTGTAAGCTGACTGTCTCCCGAAACACGCCCTCAGAATCTACATAAACCGATTGCTCGTTAATAGTTACATTCGCTCCCGGTTTAGTTTCGCCCACTATTTCTATTTGACTATCGCTGATGGTCGCGTCCTGGGTCGGCTGGCTTATTATTAGCTTGGGAGCCACTGACAGACCACTGATTTGATACCAGAGGTAACCGAATAACCCTAGGATCAACAATATAATAGCGCCAATTTTGATAAAACGAGGAGTGACTATCACGGCCGTGTTACTGTAGATTTTGGCCGGTTTGGATTTACTTTTTTTGCCCGCCAGATTTTTAATAATACTGAGTTCCTTCTTGTAAAGATTAACGATTTTTTCTTCATCCAAATCTAAGTAGCGAGCATAGCTTCTGATAAAACCAATAGTATGAACTTCCGCTGGTAACACGTCATAATGAGCCGATTCAATATCACGCAGATATCTTCGCTGAATCTTTAAATCACGAGCGACATCTTCCAAAGTCAGGCGTTTTCTCTGACGCGCTTTGACTAGAGCTTCGCCCGCACTTTCTCCTCCCTCTACTTTTTTTACTATGAAATCTTCGGACATGGGTTGCGTTATGAGTTACAAGTATATCAGTTACCCGTAACCCGTATACTTGTAACACTTACCTCTCCTCCTGCACATCAAATCCTTCGCTGGTAGATTTATCTTCACCTGTCCCCTCACCCACAAATATTTCTCGCGGTTTGGCTCCGTCAGCCGGCCCCACCAGACCCTTTTCTTCTAAAATATCCAACAAACGGGCGGCGCGTGCATAACCAATACGTAAACGACGCTGCAGTAGAGAAGCGGAAGCCTTGCCCGCCTGCATTACTATCTTCTGGGCATCATCAAATAATTCATCGTCGGCATCATCACCACTAACCACACCTGGTATTGAGCTGGTAGTTTGTTTTTTGGTTACTTCCTCATGATACTCAGGGTCACCTTGCGTTTTGAGATGATTGGTCACTTTCCTAATTTCTTTATCAGACACGTAAATACCCTGAATACGACGCGGCTTGCCTAAATCAGAAGTGATATAGAGCATGTCGCCATTACCTAATAGCTTCTCGGCTCCGGAACTATCGATAATAGTCCGTGAATCTATCTGCGAAGCCACCGCAAAGGCAATACGGGAAGTAATATTAGCTTTGATTAAGCCCGTGATAATATTAACTGATGGTCGTTGGGTAGCTAACACTAAATGAATACCTACCGCGCGCGCCATTTGTGCCAACCGCACAATACAACCCTCGACTTCATTGGCTGCCACCGCCATCAGATCAGCCAGCTCATCAATAACAACCATAATATATGGAATTTTATCTTCCTTGGCTGCTTTATTGTAAGCAGCAATGTCACGCTTACCCGCTTCCGAGAAAAGCTCGAATCTCCTTTCCATTTCCGATACCGCCCAACGCAGGGCGTTAACTGTTTTATCAACGTCAGTAATTACCGGGGTCAATAGATGGGGAAGGTTATTATAACAAGTCATTTCCACCTTCTTAGGATCAACAATTATCAACCGTAAATCCTCCGGCGAATTTTGCCATAGTAGAGTAAGTAAAATGGTATTGAGACAAACGGATTTACCACTGCCCGTTGCTCCAGCCACTAATAAGTGGGGCATCTTAGTTAGATCGGCTACTATTGGGGTACCGGCAACATTCCGACCGAGCAACATACTTAGGTTAGAAGACCGCTTGGCAAATTCTTCGCCCTCCATTGCTTCTCGTAAACGTACAATGGCTACCGTCTGGTTAGGAATCTCAATACCTACCAAAGCCCGTCCCGGAATTGGCGCTTCAATCCGTAAAGGATGCGCGGCTAAAGCCAACGCCAAATCATTATTTAAAGCCGTGATCCGACTTAACTTAACTCCTTCGGCCGGTTTGAAAGTATACTGTGTGACGGTTGGACCGACGTTAACTTCCCCCATATCGACATCAATCCCAAAATTTTGTAACGTCCGCCGAACTATCTTGGCATTATTATGAATATCACCACTAGTTGGTAGACCTGATTTTCTTTCCAGTAAGTCTAAGGGGTAGGGCTGCCAATTACCACTGCCGGCTGAGGCATAAAGCGGTTTCAGGTTGGATTTCTTTCCCTTATTTGTCCGATCCTCCAAGCTTTTAACTTCTAACTGCGACATGATATCATCATCAGATTTTTCACTATCTTCATCTTCGGATTCATCCTTAGCCAAATGACGCTTCTCTTTAGCTTCTCTGATTCCACCAATCTTTAAATTCTCCTCCGGTAATGCTTTCCCTTTAACTTTTCCCCAAATAACACTCACCGCTCGCTTGATGCTAGCTAAAAATTCAACGATCGCTTGAAAAGAAATGTTAAATAATAAAATTGAACTGATTATTATCAATGCCAAGAAAATAATGCCAGTGCCAACTGTTCCCATTAGGGCTCGCAAAGGATAAGAGGTAGCAAATCCAACATAACCTCCACCTCTATAGTTATCAACAATTTCCAGTGCCTGATCAGAAGGGAAGAAAAGATGAAAAAATCCAGATAAACATAAAATAAAGAGGAAAGCGCCGAAATAGTTAGAATTTTTTATTTCAAAATCTGCGGAACGTTTCTGGGCAATCATGATGCCCCCACCCACTATCATAAGGAATATAGGGAAAATGTAAGCTTGCCAACCTAGAATATTTTTGAGAATATTTTCTAGGAATATACCAAAAACACCAGTCAAGTCGAGAAAGGAAAGAAGGCTAATTATTCCAAATAAAAATAGAGCTACTACTAGAACCCCCCGGGCTGTCTCGGGGCTCAATCTCTCCAAACTAAAAAAGCTAGAGGCTTTACGCCGTCGGGTAGTTTTGCGACTGTAGCGCCGCTTAGAGCTGGCGGGTGAACGTTTTTTATAAGTTCTTTTTCTTTTGGCCATTATTGGCAACATTTACGCCAGGTACAAAAACCCAGCTGTATGAGTACAGTATATATAGAATAACGCAAAATGCATAATGAGACAATACGGGAAAGTGGTGGTAATCGGTGGGTAGCATGAGGATAACGGCTAACGCGATACCAATATGCGAATGCATGCGAATGGAGAAGATTCGTATAATTAGTATGAATTTGTATATTAGTATCGCGTAGAAAAAAAGACAACTCTGCCCTCATTCAGATGTTGTCTGTAGGTACTACTATTTGCGGAGAAAGTTAAGAAGTCGCTTGTGACGCCAGGTCAGAGCCCTCCCGCCAGTGATAGTTGCCTTGTGAAGCGATGACCGGCATTTGCAGTCCCAGGCGCGGTGGCCATCGGTGGTGAAAATTTCCCGTAATCCGGCCTTGAAAATCTTCACTGCTGCCTCGACCAGCGCCGGCACAGCATCATCGACTACTGTCTGGTTGACCTCCTTGCCTTCCTTGGCATCATCGTCAACCCCCATCGCCACACAGGAGTAGTGCACCTGAGCCTCTCGTGCCAATCGCGATTCCGGGTCAAACGATTGCCCCACCACATCGAAACGACTCGCCTGCCAGCCCTCCGAGGTCAGACGGCTTCCAAACTGTGGCCCAGGGATAGTCACACAGCTAACCCGAGGGCCAAGCACGACACTAGCCTTCTCCGCCATCCTGATCAGGAAATCGTCCTGACAGGTACAGGTGGGATCAGCCATCGAGACATGAGTAGCCGGCCCATATCTGAAGAAAGTTGTTCCTTGGTAAGCCGGACCTGACTGCTTGACCAAAGAAGGTACTCCCACTTTGGCCTGACCATGCTCGATCACTCCACAGGCACTAGCAGCCCAGACATGACTCACTCCAAAGTAGGTCAGGACCAACATGATCAGTTCCCAGTCAATACCCAACGGCGGAACAGTGTGGCCCTTGCCGTGACGTGATCCGACCACAACTCGTCCACCACTAGTAAGATCAGCCACCACGAACTCCAGTGGCGCGCCCAACAGCAAGTGGCGGATCATCCACAGCAACCCAACCACACTCAGACCGTTCGCTTCCCAGATAGCCGCCAAAGCCGGATAAAGACCGGTGCACCAGACTCTGCCAACGGTCAAATCGAGCGACTCGAGAGTCCGGCGAATATTTTGCGCATTGAACTCCTCTCCGGCACCTGCGCCAGTCCCAATGATAATTCCGACAACCGGCTGCTTACTTTTGCTCATACTCTCCTCCTCGGCTTTCGCCTAGCAAAATTGTCAAAGCGTCTACAATTTTGACGCCTCAGAAAGAACAAACGAAGCTTCACTATAACAAACAACTTCCCAAAGCAAAATACCTTTATCCTATTCCCCTCTCCCCCTATATTCCTGTATAATGTTGGGTAAATTACAATTAATTAAATAATTATGCCAAAAATTTCCAACCGCGCCTCTTCCGCCCAAGCCTCTCCACTGCGCAAACTCATCCCCTACGCTGATGCCGCCAAGGCTCGTGGCACCAAAGTCTATCATCTTAATATTGGCCAACCCGATCTGGAAACTCCCGCCGAGATTCTTGACGTTATCAAGAACTATCCAGATAAAACAGTCGAATACGCCCCGTCAACCGGCATCTTAATCTGCAATCAAGCCTGGGAGAAATATTACCAGGATAACGGTATCGACCTCAAAGCAGACGAGATTATCGTTACAAGTGGTGGTAGTGAAGCAATCGCCTTCGCCATGAGTATCGTAGCTGATCCAAGCGAAGAAGTGATTGTTTTTGAACCTTTTTATACTAACTATAATGGTTTTGCTTCTCTAGTTGGCTGTAAAGTTGTCCCAGTTAAGACCAACGTTGAAGATGGCTTTCGGTTACCGAGCAAAGAAGACATAGAAGCCAAAATCACTGATAAAACTAAAGCAATTATTATTTGCAATCCCAATAATCCAACTGGCACTGTTTATACTAAAGAGGAAATGCAACGAATTGTAGATATTGCCCAGAAAAAAGATCTTTTTATTCTCTCCGATGAGACTTATCGAGAATTTAATCTTAATAGTGGCGAACGAACTATTAGCATGATGGATTTTCCCGAAGTGGCCGATCGGGTGATTGTCCAGGATAGTATCTCTAAACGTTTCAGCTCCTGCGGTCTGCGCATTGGTTGCCTGGCCAGCAAAAATAAAGACGTGATTGCTTGTGCTTTGAAGTTCGGCCAAGCTCGTTTGTCAGTTGCAACCGTAGACCAAGTAGCAGCTATCCCCGCTCTAGAAAACTCCGCCGAGCTTGTCCCACCAGTAGTAGAAGAATATAAAAAACGTCGCGACGTTGTCCACGAGGCTTTGCAAAAAATGGATGGGGTTACATGTCTTAAACCTGAAGGTGCTTTCTATGCTTTCCCTCGTTTACCTATTGAAGACTCAGAAGATTTTGCCAGGTGGCTACTAGAAAAGTATGAGAACAACGGCGAGACGGTAATGATCGCTCCCGCTCCTGGATTTTATGCCACCCCGGGACTTGGTAAAAACGAAATCCGAATCGCCTATGTTCTTAACTGTGATGACCTCAAGAAAGCAATGGAATTACTCGCTGATGCGCTTAAAAAATACCAAAAATAGCTGATTTAGCGACTTTTTGCCTAATAATAGGGAAAAACTGTGGATAAATAGCCTGTTTTTACCCTTCCCTGCCTTTACAATGACCGACCCAAGCCCTTATAATGGTTAAGTACAAGTAGAAATCTCCCTGCGACCCCTGCGGGTCACTACTCGCAGGATAACGGGAGACCACCCATAGGATGACAAAATAATAATAAATGAAAGGGGGTGATAGCAATGAACAAAATGGAATTAATTGAGGCATTAGCTGAGAAAGCTGGTGTTTCTAAGAGTGAGGCCGAACGAGTCCTTAACTCTATGATCGAAGTTATCACTGCCAAGCTTCTAACTGACGAGGCTGTTACCATTACAGGTTTTGGTACCTACTCTGTTTCTCACCGTAAGCAACGTCAAGGTGTTAACCCACAGAACCCAAGCCAGAAGATTACTATTCCGGCTATGGACGTACCTAAGTTTACCTCCGGTAAAACACTTAAAGACGCTGTTAAAGGTAGATAGGAACTCATTTCTACCCCGCCCAGGCGGGATATCGCCTCGAGTGGGGCACTATTTTTCCGATATTAGAACGCAAGAGCCGCTGTCAAAGGCGGCTTTTGTTATTGGGGGAATTTGCCCAAGGGCAGCTCTTCGATCCAAATAAAAAAAGACCGAGCGCGGGTAGACCTTGAGTAAAGTCTATCGGCTCGGTGTAGGTGCTTCAGTGAATTTTTCCGGCTGCCCGTAACTGGCGGCAACGGGCGACCTCACTCCTCGAGAGATCGCTCCAGCGACCCTCGCGGCAGGCTTGCATCGCCCGCCGAGCATGGTCGGCGCGAACCTCCATTTCGTCCTGCTGCCGGCGGCGGTTATTTTCGATGATGCGATCTAACCTCCTCTCCTCCCGCTCCCAATCGGGATCAGGATACGTCTGGACATCAGAGCAGTCCTCGTGGCGATAACCTGCCGCATCGTAGCCGACCCAGCAATCACCATACGTCTCCTTGGCCCAAATGATATTTTGTCCCCAGCCTGCGCAGCCGGAGGAGAAGGTGGATGAAATTACCAGAACCAACAACCAAGCGATTTTTTTCGCCATTTTTCTCTCCTTGAAAAAGCAAAGTTTTCATCACATAGTACCACACAATAAAAAAACAGTCAAGATAAGCTTGGCTGTTTTTTATATTACCTTTATTTAAGCCAAAATACGGCTATTCCCACTTACACCTGCGCTAACAATACTGTGTAGTTTTTTCCATAATGCTTCGCACATTTTGGACAAGTGGTATAAAAAAAGTAAAGTTTTTTTGTCTTTTTACCTTGCCTCTGAACAAATTGCTCCATTTCGGTCTTCCATTTTCCTATTTCCTTATACGACCCTTCAAACACCTTAGTAATAAAAGTGCCTGATATTTTAACCATTTCCGAATCCGGCACTTCTCGGCTAACGTGAATATACAGTTCGCTGCTCCAGAGAGAGCACTCATCCGAAAGCATCAGCGGCTTCTCCGACAAAGCGTTGGCCTTTTTTATTTTCTCCATATTCTTAACCATCACTTTACCAAAATTCAGCGGCATGTGCATAAAACTCCGCACCCGATCTTTAACAAATAGCTTGTTCTCCCAAGTGATTTTTTTATTCTGCCACGGTTCGGGATTAAACTTTGGGCAGCAGCCAGTTTCGGAATCCTCATAAAGCGTTTCCGGTCTTTTGTTCGCTTGCTCGTCTGTCATTTTATTTTATGTTAATTTATTAGCCAATTAGTTTGTTAGCTTGTTTCAGCTAATACGACAATTGCATCTTGAGTGGAACGCACTAGAGGGAAATACAAAAATATTTCTTTATTCTTTCTTGCTTTTATATCCTGATACCATTGCCGCTTTTTTGTCTACGGGTTTTCTACTCCCATATTCCGAAGTAACCGGACTAGCTTCTACAGATCCTTTCGACCCAGAAAAACGATCGAGAAATTTGCCTTCAAGTCTATTATATAATCTCCTATCCGCAAGTTTTATATCTAGTTTGCGTAGATAAAATTCTGCTGCCCCTTTTTCTAGCCTAGTAAGAGCTATTTCAAATCTTAATCTTATTAGATCAATACTGCCAGGGTTTCTTTCTAGGGCTTGCTCAACTGCTCGCTCAGCTTCAACAGCCGAGCCTTGATCGATAAGTACTTGTGCTCTATCTATTACTCGACCGACGTTTACTCTCCGCTGGCCTTCCCGGGAAACTCTACTGTCCCCTGCTCTTTCTAGACTTGCTTGTTTATCCTGCAACGACTCATCCTTTAATCCTATTAACTTGTCCTTTTGCCCCTGAGCATACTTTATGGCAAAATCAACTAATTCATCCCCTTTATTTGAGGACCACCTCTTATATACACCAGCTACTGTCTCAATAAATTTATCAACGGTCAGGTCAATCATCGCCTCCTTATTTTCTTTTAATTCAAGCCACTTCTTCTCCAATCTCTTAATATATTCTTCGTCTTTTGATTCTGTAGCAAACTCTCTGTATTTACGTACTATTTTTTTGGGACAATTATTAAGTAACAGACATGTTCGGTATATTTTATTGGCGACTCCTGTTTTCTCAGGATATTTATCTTTAAATTTTGCAAACAAATTAAATGCACCAGCAAAATCACCATCAATGAGCCTTAACTTTATCTCGTCAACTAATAAAGACTCAATGGTTTCTGGCAATATTATGTCCTTTATTCTTCTATGAGCTACATTATTAAGCAATTTTTCAATGTCATCGATAGGAACTCCGTCGGGTTTGGCACAATGTAATTCAATTAAAAAATTAACTTTCCTCTCACCCATATTTTGCTTCAAGCGTCTTTCCTGGTCAGCTCTTCGAGATAATTCGGCGGGAGGATTCTTTTCCAGTTGCCTTAATTTTCTAAATAACATTGCGGCTCTCTGAGGTCGCTTTTCCTTGGCCGATTCAGCTCTCCTCTTTCTGTCCATTTCATGAACACCCTTTTTGACATTTTCGTATTTTTCTGC
>JBDRPV010000127.1:0-9745 GCA_043826745.1 Parcubacteria group bacterium | reverse complement strand
TGTCATAGAGGTGGTCAGTTAGAAGACTTTTTAAATCAATCTTCATCTTGGACCACCTCTTTTCATTGGTCAAAGCATATTTGATTACCTTACATCCTAATACTCGTAGGGGGTCAGTATCAGTGTAGCCATGTACAATTTTAGGTTGACATAATAGCCAAATAGTGATAGAGTGAGCTTTCCGTAACTCAACTGAGAAAACGAGGAGGCAGTCATGCCCAGAAACGATATCAGCTACAAGACGTACGAAAACAGATCTGTCCAAAGTCTTACTGGCCATGAGGGTGGGATAGATCAGTCGCTTGGAATGATGAAAGGAGGAAAGGACGGAGAGCCCAGGGAGTACTCGTTTGGCGTTGCCAAGCGTTGTGAGCAAATCGAGGTTCTCTTCGGTGCCCTCCAAGATCCCCGCACAGGCGAGGAATACCATTCGGGTAGCTCGGCTGACATCATGATCTTCAACGTAGGCGACGATATCAAGATCGTCTGCCTCACCCCCCTGGCAGGGTACCACTGCGTCTATGTGTAAGATCTCAAGCTCTTTTTGCCCATCCAGCACCTAAAGGTCTTCAACCGAAGACCTCTTTTTTTATCCAAAATACATAGCGAGTAGCAGGGTAGGGTAAAAACTACTTAAATTTCTTGGTTATCTTAAACTTCAACATCATATTGCGATCACAACTGCAATGTGGTCTAGTCTTTGAGTTTTGGCCTTAACTAACTTAATTGAGGTAATAAAAGAAGAGGTTTGAACCTCTTTTTTGGTAAGAAAAAGTCTATCGCGATAAATTCAACTCATGCTACACTACAGTAATCTGTATCTAGAAAGCACTTACACAGAGGAGGTTGCTATGAGATATAAGGTGCATTATACTGCCGACGGTGCTGATCATCATTCGATGGAATACGGAACTGAGGCAGGTGGGTCGACTAGCGGAGTCGTGGAAGTGGATGCCGATAGTGAAAAAGAGGCTGGGGAAAAGGTTAAGAAGGGGTGGCCTGGACGTTCGATTGATAAGGTTGAACTTATTGATGGTTCAAAGGAAGATCAGCCCGAAACTTGAGATTTGCATAAATCAGCAAAAGGTTTTATCGGGCTGAATCCGCGGTTGTAAAAGTTCTTTCGGTGCCAGTGGGGCTTGTTCAAGACAAAGACCTTCCAATCTCGGATGGTCTTTTTTATTTTTTTATATAGTGAGTAGCAGGGTAGGGTAAAATTTGATACCATTAAACCGATGGACGCAGATCAGGTATATAAACATACTCATCCTGCCGCTGGATTATAGTTCTAACGTCGTCCACGATTTGCAGAAATTTTATTAAGGCTTATTTAAGCCTTTTTTTGATGGGGGAAAGTGGACGGTAGAACTATGGTAATAAAAAAGCTGTCTACCATGGGGTGACAGCAATGAACACAGGGAATACTAAACGATGTTTACTTAACACCCTATTCGCTTCAGAGATGTCCTGGCAATCGTGAAAAGAGCAAAGGCAAAGATTCCCCACCCCAACACCATCCACCAGGAATGCTCATTGCCTCTAACATAATGGTTGCCAAAATCCATCATGCATCCATAGATGAATCCCCAGATAATCAGGAGAGGGTAAAACGTAGTAGCCTTACTTTTTGACACCCATTTCATACAACGATCCATGATGTATTCTCCTTGCTAAATGGCGGGGATCAGGTGCTTTTTTGAGCTCGTAGCAAAACGATTCGGTGGATTAGGTACATGAATCCTGCTACGGACACCCACACAAGTCCTATTACTGTAATCCAGATCCCGTGCTTACAAAGTCGAATGCTCTCCTCCTTATCAGCCACAGATATAAGGTCGAAGAACACCAAACCAATCAACACAACGCCAGCCAAAACAGCAAGCACACCAACATAGGTGAAAAACTTGCTAATGGTCTTTGCATTCATATCTGAAACCTCCTCCAGTTATCTTTCGAGAATAACACTTTGAATATACATGCTATTTGGCATCGCTGCATTGAGCGTAAACCAGACAAGGCAGTATATCAGTGCATATTTCCAGAGTTGATGGTATCTTCTCGCCACTAGACCACCTAGCATAACTGCTAAGAAGTCTCCAATGAAACGATTGCCCCAATGCTCAAATCCTTCTTTCCAAGTAGCAACCACTAATCCCATCTTTCCAGCTTCCATTAGCAATTCAAGACCTTCCCAAGTCAGCGCAACGAACAATACTGCACTAACAAAAAGCAAAGGCTTCTTGAATTTCTGCAAGGCTACTCTGCCAATTACTATTCCAGCCAGGAAATGATGTACTGACCAGAAGTCAAGCACAGCATTGTTTCTATAACCAAAAAGTAATGGCAGGCTAGTTTGCTCTGAAAACCAGAGATGGGCAGTCAATATCACTATGGCGAGGAGGAGTGTGGAGATTAGAATAAGCCATCTCATATTTACACTCCTTGCTTGTTGTTTAAGGAACGGCTAACTTGATAGTACTATATCATATTTGGAGTATGAATTGGGGTTTTTTATCTCTTCGACTAATGTCTCATAGTGTCAGATTTAATTTATTGACCTCTGTTATTATATTAGATATCATTAAAGTCCAAAGTAATTAATAATCATGAATAAGTTATTACTTCTACCTATTATCTGCATCATTTCTGTTTTTCTGTTTTCACCTGCGTCATCAGATGCTGCCAGCGGGTCTTTTAATAGATTTCTGGTAGACATCACGACAGATACCGCAATCTATGTATGGTCCGATTTTTCATTTTCTGATATGGATAAAACCCCTAGTATATATTTCTATTCCCAGGAAGCGACTAATGGTGACAGAGCTGCTTGGGTATTACAAGATGCAATTAGTTACACCTCTACAGATTTGTGGGAATATGAAGATGAAGATTATATGAGTGGAGTGTATTCAATGGGTACTACTAAAGAACTTAAGTCAGGGACACAATACAATCTTAAGTTGGTCTTAACGATCGAAGGGGAAGAGGTGGCCAGCAAAACTACTACAGGAACCACTTTAGATTCAGCTCCTCAGATCACCGATGTTTATCCTAAACATATCGTGCGTGGTGATACTGTGAAATTTTATGGAGATAATTTAGTTGGAGAACACACTAATGGTTATTCTGTATCATTTGATGATAACGATCAGGAATATACAGAACATCTTATACCAGACTTTGATTGGACAAATACTATGATCACCGCCGAAGTAATGGACTACTTTAGGGTTTATCAGGGGAAGTCTTCTCGGGGAAGACTCACAGTTCATAGGCAATATGAGGTATCTCCACGAAGAGAGCCAAACACTGGGTATATCGATATGCCTGCAATTGAAACTACCTATGATGTTCAGATAGCCACTAGCACTGATTATTTAGATCACACCATCCAATCAAACTACAAAGGGCGTGATTACCAATATCTCTATAATGCTCTTGCTCTTCGTTATCGTTCCTCGATTGTTAGGGATGAAGCTCAAATACAGCAGGAACAAGCCGAGGCTCAGAATTTCCGTCAAAGAATAAAAAGTCGTTTGGGGCGTGATATTGGTGTTGATTCTCTTTGGTTTCTTAATCTTTTTTATGCTCGCTATTATGGCGGTTATACAGATGAAGATATCGTCAAGGAGATACAATATGGCCCTTGCGGTATCCACGCAGTGATTGCCAAGAATGCTTGGCAGGAAACTTCGGAATATAAAAATTGCGGAGAGTGAAATTAAATATTTTGTTAATAAAGCTGCCACCCACAGTGAGCGGTTTTTTATTACATCGAAATAATGTTAAACTAAAAACAGATTAGTTTTTGATAGGCTCTTTCCAGGAGAAGCGCATGTCTGCAGTCACAGAAAATAAAAACAGTTCTCCGGATGATGGTTTCTTTGCCAACCACCCCAGAGGCAAACGTGCCGAGATCCTTATCTGCCTGTTCCTCGTTTTTTCTTGTGCAAGCTCATGTGGTCTGGCGACGTGGATAAATCCATTGAATTCAGAAGCATGGCCAGGTGGAGTGCTCCTTGGTGCCCTTGTTGGCTTTATATGGTTCCTCTTAAGAGGGATGTGAACTGCTATGGTTCTTAAAGACAAATTCCATTTTGTATTGTACCAACCCAGTAGGATTTTCAAAACCTGCTGGTCTTTTTTATTACAGAGGAATATAAATATTAAGCAATAATAATCATTATCAGTCAAATAGAACACGATCAATAATACTCCCTATACTGTCCCATTTGTGCCATTTAACCCCCGACCGAGGTGCCTCGGCATAGAGGATCGCAAAAGTCCCAGAGAAGCCCTACAATGCCAGATATAATCTGGTTCTAGACCGAGGATACCAGAAATTTTATTAAGGCTTTTTTAAGCTTTTTTATTTAGTAGAATAGGGCCTCGTAAATAAAAAACTGCTCACCGTAGGGGTGGGGCAGTCAATTAACATATCGCGCTAGCAAATTAGGTGAAGCGAAATATATAAGCCGTATTGTATGATGTGATTATTTTTTAATCAGAAAATTTAATACTACCCATAACCTGATTATAAAAATCTTGGGTGGCTGGTACATCACTAGGTAATGTGTCACTGGGATGGGAAAATATATAATACAAGCCGTTTTTTTCCGCCATGGATAAATACGCTTCCCCTGACGAGCTAGTAGCTGTTTCTTCCCATTGAGCCTGCGTCATAATGTCAACCGAAAAAACTGGAGCTTCGCCGGGATCACAATAAATTACCTCCTCATTTTCTTCTTTAGTGTCATAACAAAAAATATAAGATGCTTCCGCAAAACTGCCGGGATCAATAGCTACTGGCCTAATTTTGTCTGCCTGATCTTCTCCAACTTCCAAAGTAAAACCGTACTCGGCTACTGTCACGGTTGATGACTTTTTAGCTGGGCTGGTATTTGTAGAGGTTGTTGTATTAGTGTTGGCAGATTTAGTAGGATTGGAATCTGTCTTGACCGATGTATTGGTATTAGTTGATGCCGAATTATTATTTTCATTAATTGTTACTGCCTCATTATTTGTTTTTTCTAGGTTAACATTAGCTGAAGCGAAAAACCAAGTTACTCCAACAAAGATACAGAATGAGACAAATCCTAAGGCGAGCATTAATATTCCTATCCCAATTTTCTTCCGGGCAAATTTAAGAACGGCAAAGAATATAAAGAACAGTAATGAAATTATAGCAATAATGAAAGTAATGGATGCCATTAGATTAGTTTTTATACCCTGGCCAATACTAATTAATTTATTAAGCCAGCTGTCTGTCGATGTAGAATCCAAAAAGTCATCATCGGCCGTTGACCACCAGAAGTCATCTTGCGAGACTGGGTTGATTGCGACTATCTCCTCCCCATCAACGGCTACAGATTTGTTAGCAGCTAGGACAGTTCCTTCTTTAGTAGCGTTGGGGGTGTTCACAACTAACTCTCCCTCGAGGGAATGAACTGCTATATTTTCTCCGGCCGTAACCGTAAATTCCGTATTCCGTCCGGTGACTACGGCCTGGGGGCTGTATTTCCACCATTCACCATTTTCTGACCGCTTAATGTTTACGGGCACAGTAAAGTGACCGTCCTGCTTACTCCTGAAGGCGGCCTTTCCTTTCCAGAGGCGAACTTCTACCAATTGAGGAGAGAGGTAACCCAGAAAAATTTCACTGTCTGGGTCTAGGAATATAACTCCCCAGGGAAGGTCATCGATTGTTAGGTGGACAATTGCTGTTGCGTCTGAGCCAGTTCGCAAGCCCTGCCAAGAATCAAATTTTGTCGGGCTGGATGTTAACTTATTCTCCTGTCCGCCCGAGGAATCATAATCTACCGAGTAAACATCTCCTGAGTATTTATAGACCTCGGCTCGTGAACCTTTTAACGACGGCTGGTAAATGTCACTGATCAACCAGTTTTTTACTTGCTCCCAGGTATTCAAATATTCGGTAATGGCTACTGCTGGAACACCGGAAATATCCGAGGAGTGTTTGACATCAGACTCGGACACGCTATTCACGCCATTGAGATAAGCAGAGGCTGCGCTGACTACCCAATCATCAGGCCACCCGTATATGTTGCCATATTGTATGGCAGAATTGAGATGAGCACCGGTTGACTCACCGCTATTGAGTGTTTTTATGAATGAACTTTCGGAATAGAGCTGCTCGGCCGGAAGCCGGTGTGCTTGGTACCAGCCGGCGCCGATACTGCCAGTTATCTTCTTGGTCCAGGAAACACCATGATTTGGTGTTCCGACCATTATTAGCTTTCTCAGATCATCAGGATAATCAGGGAGGTTGTGGGAATAATAGCGGGAAATTAACCCTCCCATACTATGCCCGACGGCATCCACTTTTGCCAGCTTGATGTTGGCGTTGGCATAATCAGCCTTTTGCTTTTGAATGTCGTTCTTCAATACTAGTGATAGTCCTTCAATAGACTGGTCGGTGGCGCCATAATTACCTGTGTAAGTATCGAATTTCTCTCCGCGCAAATAAGTGGACATTTTATCCCAGGTAGCGGTGGCACCGAGAAATCCGTGCACTAGCATTACTGGAGGACGGTAGACGAGAATTTCCGATTCTATTTTTCCTGCCTGATCATTGGCATCGGTGTAAGTTAAAATCAAGGGAACTCCAGCCGCCCAGGTCTTAGAACCTGATTGATGGACATCAAGACTTCTGGTGAGTTGATCCTTCGTGAGGTAATCCGGTGCACGATAGGTAATCTTGGCTGCTCCAGTAGAATCTAGCGTAACATTACCTCCAACATCTATGGCCTCTCCTTCGAGTTTGCCAATATCTGGCTGGCTGAGCTTTATGTTGCTGCACCCCTTGCTACACCCCGGTAGAGAAATAGAAATATCAAGAGAGCTAGTTCCATCGGCGGCAGCACCGATGAATGGCTCTCCAGTCGCGGCATTCTCTTCTAGCTGGATGCCAATTTCTCCCACCACGAAGCTGGTACTCTGGCTGGCGCTGGGATAGCTGGAATAAGATGTTGTTGCCGAAAGAGTGAATACAGCCTGGGTGATGTTCGAGGGGATGGGAAATTCAAGGCGGTAGTTGCCGGCTGAGTCGGCGGTGGCTGAGGCGGTGGCTGAATATGGTATGTCGTTGCTTACCTCCAGAGCGACAACAGCACCATCCAATCCACCTTTTGTATCTGATACACTACCTTGGATAATCACTGTCTCTTGAGGAGAATAAGTCTTCTTGTCGGTGGTAACGGTCAAATCCATTTCTGATATAACACAACCATTGGCATCCGCCTGGCTATCACTTGTCTGACATACTTTTTCTGAACTACAGGGGCAATCAGCCAGACAACTGGAACAATTTTCTCCAACATCACATGCGTTGTTTCCACATTCGTCTGTAGTCCCTTCTGGGGTTTGTTTTGGTATCCAATATTTATCAAAGCAGGCCTGTGAATCTATGGCGTTAAAGCATAGATGCTTGATATAAGGGTCTTCAAAATCTATAGGACCTTCAATTTCTATATGAAGATCCTCAAGTTTTCCCTGACAAGCATCACGGAGTTCTTGCTGGCACTTTTCTCCAATCTCTTCTATTAATTCTCGTTTTTCTTCATCTGTTAAAGCATTAGCAGAATGACCAAATAAACCAGCCAATAAAATAATTCCAACAGTAATTCCTAATTTGATTTTGTTATTTATTTTCATGACATTGTTTATTTTATATAAACTTAGTTCCTTCTCATTCTATCAAATTATGCTCTTGCAAGAAACTGCAAATCATAAATAATATATAGTGAGTTGAGGGGTAGGGTAAAATCTGATACTATTAAGCCTGTGGACGCAAATCAGGCACATAAATATACTCTCTCTGCCTCTGAATTATGGTTCTAACGTCGTCCACGATGTGCAGGTAAGTGGAAAAAACATACCGTGAATAACAATACGCAAAATGAGTATTTTGTTTTATAATAGAGACAAATACAAATGAAGGGTGAAACCCCTTTGTTTACTTACTCGTTCGGCCAAATTAAATAAATTTTACCTAGCGCGCTTTCGTTACATAAATAACAAAACAAATGAAAAAATCATTCCTCCTGACACTAGCCGGATTAGTGATCCTAACCGTCTTTGCTTTCGGCTTGCCCAGTCAAACCAAAGCTTCTGGTCCAGCTTCCGAACATCTCAAAGGGTATATTTTGCTTCAGGTAGAGAGTAACGGTGAAGCGTGGTATATTGATCCCCAGGATAGTTTGCGTTATTATCTAGCCCGGCCAACGGATGCCTTTAATATCATGCGTTTACTGGGTCTGGGAGCTACTCACGCTGATATTGAAAAAATCCCGTCTAATCTGCACGATGACAGTGATCTGTTGTTTGCTAATATGCATATCGGAGAAATATTGTTGGATGTCGAACGCAATGGCGAAGCCTGGTATATTTATCCGGGAGACATGTGGGGTTACTATCTTGATCGCCCAGCGACTGCCTTTCAGGTTATGCGCAATACTGGCCTGGGGGCAACTGATAGTAACGTGATGAATATTACTCCCAATGTGTCGATTTCGGGTGTTCATTATGATGGCACTGGCTCAGCCGAGCCCGATGAATTTGTCCAGCTAGTTAATAATGGTCGGATGGCTCAGGATGTTGGTCAGTGGACAATAGAAGATGGTGATGGACACGAATTTGAATTTCCGGGAGGATATACTATCCAGCCCGGTGCATTCATTAGAATCTTTACTAATACGGGCGATCTTTCCTTTGATAGCAGTCAGGCTATTTGGAATAATGACGGGGATACTTGCTTCTTGTATGGCTCAACGGGCTCGCTGGTTGATATGTATGCCTATAGTTTTTAAATAATTAGCATATCTCTATTTGTCGGTTTAAAAGGCAAGGTTTTTCACCTTGCTTTTTTGTTGTTTTTTGGCTAGCCTAAGCTCATATGAGCAGTAAATTTACTCAACAAGATAAGCAGTTTATGCGGCAAGCTTTGCTGCTAGCCCAGCAGGGTGATGGTCAGGTCTCTCCTAACCCGCTGGTAGGGGCTGTTTTAGTACGTAATGGTAAAATCATTGGCGAAGGCTACCATCGACGCTATGGCGGCGCTCACGCTGAGGTCAACGCTATTAGAAACGCTGTCAGAAAAGGCAACCGAGCGAAAATTAAGGGCGCAACCATGTATGTTACTCTCGAGCCCTGTTGTCACCAAGGCCAGACCCCACCTTGCGTCGATGAGATCATTAAGCAGAAAATTAGTCGCGTTGTGGTAACTCTGGCTCAAGATCCTAACCCATTAGTAAAAGGCCGTGGGATAAGTAAGCTGCGCCAGCATGGCGTCAAAGTAGAAACAGGCTTGATGAAAAAAGAGGCCCAGCAGCTAAATTCTCCTTTTATTAAATTTATGAGTACTGGCTTTCCATTTATTATCCTCAAAGTTGGCATGAGCCTGGATGGAAAAATCACTCATCCGCGTCACAAATATATCACTAATCAGCAATCACTCGAGCAGGTTCACGCCATTAGAAATAATGTCGATGGGATTTTGGTGGGAGTGAATACAGTGATCAAAGATAATCCGCGATTAAATGTCAGGTTCAAGAAAGGTCGAGCGGAAAAAATAACGCCGATTATTTTAGATCCTGATTTACGAGTTTCATCTCGGGCTAAAGTTATTCGACCGAATACGATTATTGTCACAAAAATTGGCCTGAAATCACGTAAAATATCCCAGCTAGAAGAGCAAGGAGTGAAATTTCTGCTGGTAAAAACTGCA
>JBDRPV010000126.1:0-36039 GCA_043826745.1 Parcubacteria group bacterium | reverse complement strand
CTGATATATTTTGAAGGATTTTGAGAGGTTGAGCGGGCATGGTTTCCCGATTCTGATCGGGAAGAGCGAAACCTCTCCCAAAGTTAGATTTCCTCGCCGGGGAAATCTGACGTATTTTCGAGGCATAACAGGATAACCAATCTCATAAATAATTCATGCCTTACGAAACTATCATCGGGCTGGAAATACATGTCCAGCTCAAGACAAAATCAAAGATGTTCTGTAGCTGTCCCAATAAGGCAGAGCCGACAGAGCCGAACAAAAATGTTTGTTCGGTTTGCCTGGGTCATCCCGGTGTGTTGCCAACTATCAACAAACAGGCTGTCGAGTGGACGATAATGTCTGGTCAGGCTTTGCATTGTGATATTCCGACTGAGTCTAAATTTGACCGCAAAAATTACTTTTATCCTGACTTGCCGAAGGGTTACCAGATCTCCCAGTATGATAAGCCGTTGTGTGGTGAAGGATATTTAGAGATAAAAGATGAGGGTGAGATTAAAAAGGTAAGGTTGGAGCGGATTCACCTGGAAGAAGATGCCGGCAAGTTGCTACATCCGGATGGAGCCAATTACAGCCTAGTAGACTATAATCGAGCCAGCACGCCACTAATGGAAATCGTGACCAAACCCGACATCCGTACTCCTCAGGAAGCGCGTATTTTCTTACAAAAGTTACGCAAGATTTTACTTTATATTGGGGTGTCTAACGCTGATATGGAAAAAGGGCAGCTACGTTGTGATGCTAACATTTCCTTGCGTCCGGAGGGCTACAAGGAGTTATTGCCCAAGACTGAAATTAAAAATCTCAATTCTTTTAAGGCGGTCGAGCAAGCCTTGCTTTACGAAGTTGGCCGGCAGACGGAGGTGCTAGATGCAGGCAAAGAATTACACCAGGCAACCCGCGGTTGGAATGATGACCTGGGCGAAACGGTTGAGCAGCGGACTAAGGAAGGTGAGGCTGATTATCGCTATTTCCCCGATCCCGATTTGCCGCCGTTGACTTTTACTAAAGAACAGTTAGATAAAATCCGAACAAGTTTACCAGAATTACCCGAAGAACGTCGCCAGCGACTAGAAAAACAATATGGGCTAAAGACAGAAGAAGCAGAAATGTTAGTTGATGACCGGGCGGTGGGCGAGTTTTTTGAGAATGTTATTTCGGAGGCTCAGGAGTGGATTAAATCATTCGAGGGCAAAGACGAAGTTCTAAGTGAGGAAGCTAAGAAAGTTATTAAACAAACATTTAATTGGATTACTTCGCCATTATTCAAATTACTAAATAAAGAGGGAATTAGCTTGGCTGATTGTAAAGTTACAGCTGAGAACTTTGCGGAGTTGATGGCGATGATCCACGAAGGTAAGGTAAATTCTTCAGCGGCCGAGAAGGTGCTGGCAGTGATGTTTACTAAAGGCTCAGATCCTTCGCAGGTGGTGGAGGATCTTGATTTGGCGCAGCTAGGGGATAGTGATGAGCTTAGTGGTATTATTGATAAGGTGGTAGCTGATAATCCGGGACCAGTGGGAGACTATAAGGCGGGCAAGGGAAATGCCCTACAGTTTATGGTTGGGCAAGTGATGGCAGCCACGAAGGGGAAAGCGGATCCGCAGGTGGCGCGGGAGGCGTTGAAGGGGAAGATTGGCTAAAATTATTTATGATTTTTCGCAATCCCAGTTGTGAAAGCTGGGATTTTTGTTTGAGTTGACTTTTGCCATGAATCCTGTTACTATGTCCCAGTCCAAGCAAACGAGATGATCGCCTTCTGTAGCCGCAAGGCCGCAGTGGGAGGAAAGTCCGAGCACCATCAAAAATGGCAGTTGCTAACGGCAACCAAAAGAAAGGTAATTAGGAGTCCCGCGGACTTGTGATTAGCTTGAATTTTAGGGAAACCTCGACAGCAGTCGTGGTCCCGCTTTGGCGGGAGTGCCGCAGAGACAATACTAACCGGTGCTTCGCACCGGAAATTCCAAGTCACAAGCACCAAATTTCAAACTGTTTGATTATTGTAAATTGTAGTTTGTCATTTGCTTGGAGATTGTGATTTGATAGTTGGAATTTCCAATGCGGAGCATTGGTGAAAGGTGAAAAGAAGCGGGATGTTTTTCATGAAGGCTACCCGTTTGGCCTCATGGTAACATGAGTGCCTGGTAAACCCTGCCTGGTGCAAGACAAATTATTAGTCGCTTGATCCCGACAGCGATGTCGGGACTAGATAGATGATCATCACGATTAATCCGAGCGAAGTTGGTTTGAAGTTGGTCTTCCTTTGGGGGCTGAGAGATCTCGCCGAAGCGGAATACTCGATTTCAAACCTCGTTTCGTTCGGATGAAATCGGTACAAAACTCGGCTTATTGTTTGCTTGGACTTTTTGGTATATACTTAGATCCAAGCACAAGATAATATCCCTCGATGAAAAAATCCGAATTAGCTTTTACAGCTGCCTTGGTTCCAGTAGATTTCTTGATGATAATTTTGGCGGCAGTTGTCACCTACTTTATTCGTTTTTCTGACCGAGTAGTGGAGATATGGCCGGTGCAGTTTAATTTACCTCTTCGGCAGTATCTTTTGCTGGCAATAGTAGTCACTCCCGTTTGGCTGCTTATTTTCGCCCTGCTGGGTCTTTACAACCCGAAGAAAAAGCGTCGATTAGTTGATGACCTATATAGCGTTTTTGTCGGAGTATCCACTGGAGTAATGGGAATTGTGTTATATATATTCTTACGAGCGGAACTTTTTTCCTCTCGTTTTTTAGTATTAGTGACTTGGTTACTAGCAATAATTTTAATAGTGCTGGGTCGATCACTAATTCGTTGGCTACAGCACCGATTGTATAAATATAACTACGGGGTACATCGAGTCGTGTTGATTGGTGACACTTCCGCTGCTAGACACATCAAAGATAGTTTCCAAAATCCACTTTCCGGCTATAAAGTAGTAGGCACTCTAAATGAGGTAAATGGCGACACGTTACAGAAATTAGAGCAATTTTCGCAAAATCAAGGAGTGGATGAAATTATTCAAACTGATCCCGCTATTCCCAAGACAAAGGTCCTGGAGCTAATTGACTTTGCTGACGAGCGCAAAATTGATATGAAATACATTCCTGATCTTTTTGGCACGGAGGCTACTAATATTGAAGTAAGGGCTGTTGCTGGCTTTCCCCTGGTGGAATTTCGACGCACCCCGCTCGATGGCTGGGGAAAGATCATTAAACGAATTGTTGATGTGGCAGGCGCGACATTGGGGCTGATATTTTTATTGCCTTTATTTGTAGCTGTCGCCATTGTTATTAAATTGAATACGCCAGGAACGGTATTAGTTAGATTAAAGCGAGTAGGTAGAGATGGTGAATTTGACATGTTCAAATTCCGCTCGATGGTTAAAGATGCCCACAAAATGAAGAAAGACCTGCTTAAGTTTAGCGAACGCCAGGGGCCGTTATTTAAAATGAAAAATGATCCGCGCATTACTCGGGTAGGTAGATTCTTGCGTAAAACTAGGATCGATGAGCTACCTCAGTTGCTAAATGTGCTTAAGGATGACATGAGCTTGATTGGTCCGCGTCCCCACGAACCAGAAGAGGTAGCGCAATATCAGAAGCATCAGCGAAAAGTGTTAGCCATCAAGCCGGGAATGACTGGAATGGGACAGGTAAGTGGTGCCTCAGATCTCTCTTTTGCTGAAGAAGTAAAGCTAGACACTTATTATATTGAAAATTGGGCGCTAAAAATGGATTTGCAGATTTTATTGCGTACTGTCAAGATTGTTTTGCAAGCAGAAGCTGCCCATTAAGTTGTTTTCCAGCCAGCAGAATTAGACCAAAAACTCCAGAAATTGTAAATGGGGTTTTTGTTTATTTACGCAGTGAACGAATGAAAAGCAAAAATTTATTTTTTGCCTTTCTGATTGAACAAGTAAACAAAGGACAAAGTCCTTTATTTAAAGGCAATACAGTCAACTAGGTGCTAAATTTAGCAAAAATCCCTTGACGGGAAATGAAAAATTGATATTATGTCATGATCGTTCAGAAAAGGCAAAATTGATGTTGACAATGTTGGGAGTTTGTGATACACTCTGATAAGGAGATAAGTTAAACGTATTAATAAATTGTTTAATATAAAGAAAGTAAGCCGATGACTAATCAGATAAATAATAACTCTAACCGTCAAGCGGGAGTGCAAGTGCTTCCCACTGATTTTGTGTTCAAGCTAATCTCTAGCTTAAAGCCTAGAACCAAAGATATTTTAGTCAAGCGCTTTGGGCTGGATAGCGATCGTCGCCAAACGTTGGAAGAAATCGGTAAAAATCATGATATTACTAGAGAGCGGGTTCGACAAATCGAGTCAGCTGCTCTGAAAGATTTGCAAAAAGGTAATAAGATAAAGGCAGTTGAGCCTTGTGAATCACTATTGGAGTCAGTTATTGCTGAGCATGGCCAGGTTATGGAACATAATCATCTGGTAGATACTTTTATAGAGAGAATATCACCAGCTAAAACACATGGCAATGTGGTTGATTTTATTTTAAATCTCAGTAATAAGTTTGATTGTCATGATAACACAGAGCATACTTATAAAGCCTGGGGTACAAAAGGCAGCTCCATTGAAATACCGCGAAAAGTTATCGAAGCTGCTCACCAAGTATTAAAAAAGCAAAACAAGCCTCTATCGGAAGCAGAAATTGTAAAACATATTTTACAGCACGAGACAGTTCAGAATCATGATGTTTCTGAAGCTAAACATGTCCAGTCTTATTTGAAATTAGGCAAGAAAATATTAAAAAATCCTTTTGCTGAATGGGGATTTACTAGTTGGAATGAAATAGTACCTAAGGGTGTGAAAGATAAAGCTTTTCTAGTACTCAAAAAGAACGGTAAGCCTCTCCACTTCAAAGAAATCACGGACAAGATCAATGAAATAAGCTTTGGGGGCCGACAGGCAATTTCCCAGACTGTGCACAATGAGTTGATCAAGGATAAGCGTTTTGTTTTAGTTGGGCGGGGTATTTATGGACTGACTGACTGGGGATATAGCTCCGGGACAGTAGCTGATGTGGTCGAACATGTTTTGCAAGCAGCCGGCAAGCCCATGGCTAAAGATGAAATTATCTCTAAGGTTTTAGAACAAAGAATGGTCAAACGTAATACGGTTGCCTTGGCTTTGCAAAACACAAAACGTTTTCAGCGAGTTGATAAACAATCCTATACCCTAGCCTAAATTTATCTCTTCTCTCTACTAACGAGGTGTTATATAATACAAAAATAAAGGCATTAATCTTGACTTGTGTTTGAGGAGTTACCACCACTTGATTTCTTTAGTTATTTGTACGAATTTTGGTACATGTTTTTTTCTGTTGGGCGGAAAATATGGTGGTTAATTATTCCAGGGTTTTTGGCCGTACTGTACTATGTCTGGCTTAATTACATGCGGATAAAGTATGTTCGTTCCATCGAATACATCCAGTTAGCTATCAGTGTTCCCGAAGACAACGAGAAAAACCCGAAGTCAATGGAAGAGGTTTTAAATGGTCTTTGGACTATTTATTCGCCCCCTAATTTTAAAGAAAAATATTTTGAAGGTGAATCCCAAAATACATTTAGCCTAGAGATTGCCAGTGTGGCTGGGCAAATCCGTTTTATTATCCGCGTGCCGACTATCTTACGTGATCATGTTGAAGCTAACGTCTATGCTCAGTATCCAGAAGCGGAGATTATTGAAGTCGATGACTACGCGCAGTTTATTCCCAGTAAATTTCCCAATGATCAGTATGATATGGTAGGGGTGGAGTGGAAACTCGAGAGAGAAGACGCTTATCCTATCCGGACTTATAAGCATTTTTTGGATGATATGAGTGAAGAGAAGTTTATTGACCCTCTCTCTAACGCCCTGGAGGTGATGAGTAGAATTGGGGATGGGGAACAAATCTGGTATCAGTATATTCTCCGCCCAGTCAGCGATAAGTGGAAAAAAGATGGTGATAAACTTGTTGATAAACTTATTAAGCGTAAGGGGAAGCCATACAATCCTTTGTTTTTGAAGGGAGTACAGACGGCAGTTAGCGCGATTGAGCCAGCTGATGCAGCTCAAGGCAAAACAAATACTAAGGACGCTCCACCCAGTGAAATGCTATTTTTATCACCGGGAGAACAAGATGCAGTCAAAGCCATACAGGAGAACATTAGTAAGGGCGGTTTTCAAGTAAAAGTTCGGACACTGTATTTAGGACGCAAAGATGTATTCAACAAAAAACGGATTGGTTTCCCAATGATGGGAACCTTTAAAGGTTTTAATTCAAATAACCTAAATTCTTTCAAGCCCCATAAAAAGTACTGGACCTTTATTTCTTATTGGAAGAAAACCCGCATTCCTCCTCGTCAAACCAATTTGATTCGTCGTTATCAATCGCGAGATGTTGATGCCGGAGCGCAGCCATTTATCATGAGTGTTGAAGAACTGGCCACGGTGTTTCACTTTCCCTATATCACAGTTAAGTCACCAGCCGTTGTTACGGCCGAGTCTGGCAAGGGAATGCCGCCAGGTGATTTGCCGATGGAGTAATCTATATTATCGATGGAAAACCAAAACCCACAATCAGACGTTACCCTATTTGGCGAAACTAACTTTCGGGGTCAGAAACGTCGTTTTGGTATTAAGGTAGACGATCGGCGGCGGCACATGTATGTAGTTGGAAAAACTGGCATGGGCAAAACGACCATGATGGAGAATATGGTGATTTCTGATATTAAGGCCGGCAATGGCGTCTGTGTGGTTGATCCGCATGGCGAGTTTGCTGACAAAATGCTTGATTATGTTCCGGCTGATCGGATCAACGACGTTGTCTATTTTAATCCCGGCGATGTTGATAATCCGATTGCTTTTAATGTGATGGAGAACGTTGATCCTGATCATAAACATCTGGTGGCTTCTGGGCTACTAGGTGTATTTAAGAAAATATGGGCTGATTCTTGGGGGCCGCGCTTGGAATACGTTTTACGCAATACTATTCTTGCTTTGATGGATTATCCGGGCAGTACTTTGCTGGGTATTATGAAAATGCTGACGGACAAGGCTTTTCGCAACAAAGTGATCAAGAAAGTGCAGGATCCAGTTGTAAAGTCTTTTTGGGTGGATGAATTTTCCAAGTACCCAGATAAGTTTATGACAGAAGCGATCGCTCCGATTCAGAATAAAGTTGGTCAATTCTTATCAATTTCCTTGATTAGAAATATTGTCGGGCAGTCTAAGTCAACTCTGGATATGCGTGACATCATGGATAACCGGAAAATATTATTGCTTAATTTAGCTAAAGGAAGAGTAGGTGAGGATGCTTCAGCTCTTTTTGGAGCGATGGTAATTACCAAGGTTCAGCTGGCAGCGATGAGTCGAGTTGATATTCCCGAGGAAGAACGAGCTGATTTTTATCTCTATGTTGATGAGTTTCAAAATTTTGCCACCGAGAGTTTTGCTGATATCTTGTCTGAAGCGCGTAAATATCATCTAGATTTGATAATGGCTCATCAGTATATAGATCAGCTAGCCGAGGAAGTTCGCTATGCTGTTTTTGGTAATGTCGGTACGATCGTCTGTTTTCGAATTGGAGCAGCTGATGCCGAAGTACTAGTCAAAGAGTTTGAACCAGTTTTTGATG
Source organism: Parcubacteria group bacterium (assembly GCA_043826745.1). Classification (GTDB taxonomy): domain Bacteria; phylum Patescibacteriota; class JABMPQ01; order JABMPQ01; family JABMPQ01; genus JABMPQ01. The sequence continues at coordinate 28,394 of JBDRPV010000126.1, read as the reverse complement.
AAACTGACCTAGTTAATCTAACTAAATTTCATGTCTATCTGAAGTTGATGATAGAGGGAGTGGCTAGTCAGGCTTTCTCGGCCACGACGTTACCACCGCTATGGGATACTGAGGGTAACCGAGATAAAATTATTGCTATTTCACGCGAGCGCTATGCTAAAAAGCGAGACGTAGTTGAAGACAAAATTGCGCGGTGGAGTGGAGTAATGGATGATGATGAGAAATCTTCGGCGCGGTCTTCTGGTAGTCCAAGTGGTAGTCGCCCTTCTGGTGGCGGTAGTCGTTCTTCTGACCGGGGGAATGATCGATTGGCGCGACCGCAAGCGAAGAAAGAGGATAAAAGTCATCAACCTTTCAAAAAAGCTTTTGCAGTAGCATTGAAGGGTGCAGGCACAACCAGCGTGGGAAAAAACGATAGACAGACTACCAGACCGCCGCAGAATAAAAGTAGAAATTCAGGAGTAAGACCGGGGCAAGTAGTGAAAGTTAACAATCATAGTCGATAATGACTAAAGATAGTAATAAAGTAGCGGTGGCTATGTCGGGAGGAGTAGACTCGGCGGTGGCGGCCGCTCTTTTACAAAAAGCAGGCTATGAAGTGACAGGCTTTTTTATGTATTTTTGGCATGATGAGCGGGCTTGCCAGCGTGAAAACCGTTGTTGTTCTAGTGAATCAGAACAAAAGGTGAGAGTAGTGGCTAAGCAGCTATCTATCCCCTTTTATACGTTGGATTTTAAGGATCAATTCAAACAGGCAGTAGTGGATGAATTTATCGTCGGATATAAGGATCATATAACACCTAATCCTTGTGTGGTTTGCAATCGAGAGATAAAATTTGGTTTGCTGCTTGATAAAGTGAGAGAGCTTGGATTTGATTACCTAGCTACGGGGCACTATGTTATTTTGACTAACTCATCATTACCTCGTTCGCTGCAAACTTTCCCAGAAGAAAGTTCACAAAGTTCACTCGGCAAAAATGAGTTAGTCAAGCACCAGCTCTTCAAAGCCAAAGACGCAGATAAAGATCAATCATACTTTTTGTATAATCTCCAGCAAGATCAACTCAAGCACCTACTTTTTCCTGTTGGCAAATATACAAAAGATGAGGTTAGAAAAATAGCGCGCGAGCTGGATTTACCAGTTGCGGCTTCTAAGGAAAGCCAAGATCTGTGTTTTGTTGACGATAGTGTAGATAATTTTTTAGTTCGAAATTTGGGTGCAGGTAAGGAAGGTCTTATTGTTGATAAAGATGGTCGGGAGTTAGGAAAACATCATGGTTTACAGGCCTATACTATTGGCCAGCGAAAGGGGATTAAGATTGGCGGTAGCGGACCATATTATGTTCTCGACCGTGATTTTGCGAGCAATGCTTTGATTGTGACAAGTGATAAACAAGATAAGGGATTATATTCAGCTGTGGTAAGTTTTTCTGAAGCCAGTTGGGTGAGTGGCCGGGAACCGTCCCTGCCCCTAGTCTCCGAAGCGGTAGTGCGGTATAATACAAAACCAGTGGAGGCAAAGATCGTTGAGCAGGACGGAGAAATCTATCGCGCCCAGTTGGAAATTCCTCAGCGAGCCGTGATGCCGGGACAATCGATTGTATTTTATCAGGGAGATGAATTAATAGGAGGGGGAATAATAAAAAAAGTTAATTAAAAAATATGGCATATTTCAACGATCCCAAAGTGAGAATTCAAGAAGCGTTAGATGACCTCCGGGAGGATATTGGCAAACGAGAGAAAGAAGTTAGAGGGTTAAAAAAAGATATTAGTGATTTGGAAAGAAAAAAAGAATTACTCGAAGGCGAGCTAGAGGAACTATATACGAACGAAAAAAGATTGAAGAAAGACGCGACTAGAATGAAGTTAGAAGCATAAAAAGATGATTGTACACGAGCTACGGCAAAAATACCTCGATTTTTTTAAGCAGAGGGGGCATGCGATCTTGCCCTCGGCTTCTTTGTTGCCGGAAAATGATCCGACCACGCTTTTTACGGGCTCGGGTATGCAGTCGATGGTCCCCTATTTATTAGGAGAAAGTCATCCGCGGGGTGTGCGGTTGGCTGATTCGCAAAAGTGTTTTCGCTCGCAAGATATTGAGGAAGTGGGTGATAATCGACACACAACATTTTTTGAAATGTTGGGTAATTGGTCGTTGGGAGATTATTTTAAAGAAGAGCAAATCCCCTGGCTGTTTGAGTTTTTGACGCAGGTGGTTGGGCTGGATCCGAAGCGGTTGTACGTTTCTGCTTTTAGTGGGAAAGACGAAGTGGGTGTGCCACGTGACGAAGAATTAGCTAAGTTGTGGCAGGAGGTTTTTGCCAAGGTAGGTGTTGAAGCAACTATAATTGATGGGGCAGAGAAAAAGGGAATGAGCGGTGGCCGAATCTTTTATTATGATGAATCAGAAAATTGGTGGTCACGTAGTGGCATGACAGCTAACATGCCAGTGGGTGAGCCGGGAGGGCCGGACAGCGAGGTATTTTGGGATTTTGGTGAGCAGCTGGGCATGCACGAAAAGTCGCCTTACAAAGACCAACCATGCCATATCAATTGCGAATGCGGTCGATTTCTTGAGATCGGCAACAGCGTTTTTATGCAATATAAAAAGACGGAAGATGGCTTTGACCCGCTGCCGCAAAACAATATTGATTTTGGTGGTGGGCTAGAGCGGATGGTGATGGCCAGTATGGATGTAACTGATATGTTTAAGATTGATTCTTTCGTACCGATTATTGCTAAGATCGAAGAAATAAGTGGGCAAAGTTATGACTCTGGCGATGAGAATGTTAAGAAGGCTATGCGCATTATTGCTGACCATATCCGAGCCGCAACCATGATTATGGCTGATGTAAATGGCGTGGAGCCATCTAAATCTGATCAAGGATATGTTGTGCGACGGCTGATTAGGCGGGCGGTGCGTTATGGTAAGCAAATCGGGATTGAGGGTGACGCTTGGACAGTTGGATTAGCGGAGATAGTAATGGATGGTTATCGGGAAGTTTATCCAGAAGTGAAAGAAAAGCGGGAATTTGTGATTAGGGCTTTGGGGGAAGAGGAGAAGAAGTTTGGAAAAGCATTGATAAAAGGCCTTAAGAAATTTGATGACTACGCTTTCAACCAAGAACCTAGAGGAAAATTTGGGAATATGGGTAAGTCTTGGGATCAGCATATATTATATGGAGATGACGCTTTTTATATTTATCAAACCTTTGGTTTTCCCAAAGAGATGATGCAGGAGCTTTGCGAAGAGAAAAATGTAAAGTTTGATGATAAAGGTTTTAATGAAGAGCTTAAAAAACACCAAGCCCTTTCTCGCTCTGCTTCCGTCGGCAAATTTAAAGGGGGACTGGCTGATGCTGATGAGCAGACGACAAAGCTCCACACGGCCACTCATCTGCTTCAGGCCGCTCTGCGACAGGTGCTGGGTGATCACGTGCAGCAAAAAGGCAGTAATATCACCGCTGAGCGTCTGCGCTTTGATTTTAGTCATGGGGATAAAATGACGCCGGAGCAAATCGCAGCAGTAGAAAAGCTAGTCAACGAGTGGATTATAGCTGAGCTAGAAGTAAAGTGCGAGGAATTGCCCTATGATGAGGCCAAGCAACGCAATGTAATCGGACTTTTCGAAGACAAATACGGCGAAAAAGTAAAAGTGTATACTATTGGTAATGTTTCGGGCGAACTTTGTGGTGGTCCACATGTTAAGAACGCCAAAGAGCTAGGTAAATTCACTATAAAAAAAGAACAGTCTTCCGGAGCCGGAGTAAGGAGGATTAAAGCAGTGTTGTGATGATGATTGAAATATTATATTATAATAAAAGATGGTAATTTATTACGAATATGGCGCAGTTGAAAAAAACACAATCAAAACTCACAAAAGCAGAAATCCAAAAAAGGAGTAATAAGATCACGAAAACTGTGCGGGATTTTAAAGTTAAGTTGCAGAAGCTTAAAAAAAGGCAAGACAAGATTGTTGAAGATTATACTAAAAAATTAGAGAAAATGAAGATTGAAGAGATAAAAGGACAGCTAGGGTAATTATTTTTAATTTTTGGGCAGGATTAATTAACTAAAATTATGTCACCAAGAGAAAATTTAGCAGAAGAGCTCCCAGGGGAAGGATCAGAGGGAATGTCTGATGAGGAAATGCGAAAGAGGGAAAAAGAAGCCGCGGAGCTTCTCGGAGAAGATTGGGAAGAATCAGCAGAAACCCCCAGACAATTAGGCGAACAAGCTGAGGCTGCACAAGAAGAGGTCGGAAAAGACGCCACGGCTTTTGACGCGGGTCATCAAGATGCTTTGGGAAAAGTTGATGAATTACCTGGGAAATTAAGTGTGGATGCCAAGGCTGCTCAGGGATCGAGGGCTGAGGCTGAGCAGGAGCTTGAAGTAGTGGAGAGCGAGGCTATTAGTGTTAAAGGAGAGGCAGAAGTGGGGATAAAAGATGTTGCTTCATCTGAGGAGGTACAAGCCGAAGCGCCAGAAGCAGGATGGGAGAGAATTAATACTCTTCGGGAACGTCGTGATGAAATAAGCAAAAGGGATGATGAGATCGAGGAAATGTTAGAGGATCCCGATTTGGCGCCTGAAGAAGCCGCCGGGCTGGATAAAGAGTCTGCCAGGCTGACGAAAGAGTTCAATGAGTTGGCAGGAGAGATACATAGATTGGAGCAAGCAGAAAAATCCCCCCAAGCAGGAGAAAAAACAATAGAAGAGATTAAGCGAGCTAGCGGAGAGATTGGACTGAAGTACAGACGTAAAAAAGAAGAACTTGAATTAGAGTGGGATCAGCTAGGAGAACAGATGAGAGAACTTAGTGTAGATTCGGACGAATGGAAAGACATGAAGCGGCGCCAGTTTGACGTCATTGCTCCTGAAATTGGTTCGTTAGGCGATCGAGAAGCTGCGGAAATAAAAGCAGCAAAGGAAAAAATAATAAAGCGAGGGAAGAAATAATAAAATAAAGCGAATAACAACTCTATACCATCCCCGAGTATAGAGTTTTTTATTTACCAGCATTCATGGTATAATATCCTGGCAGCTGGTAGTAATTAACTACGGGCAGTTTGTAATATAATTATGGGAATTTTTGATAAAATAATTCGGCGCGAGAAGGTCGGGCATTTTGCTCTAGCTTTAGATATAGGGACAGAAGTAGTGAAGGCTTTGATATTTGAAATAGATGCAGCTGAAGGCAAAGGAAAAGTAATCGGGGTGGGTCGTCGACAGCAGCGGCTGGGCGATATGCAAGCCGGGGGAGTAACTGATATTGAAGGAGTAGTGCGTACTTGCGAAAAAGCGTTAGAAGAAGCAGTTGAGGAAACCAAAGTGCGACCTGATCAAATAATCTTAGGTATTGCGGGTGAGCTGGTCAAGGGTACCACCACCACTGTCCATTATGAGCGTTTGAAGCCAAAGTCGAAGATTGACCTATCCGAATTAAAAAATATTATCCACAAGGTGCAATGGAAAGCATTTGATAAAGTACGCAAACAGCTTTCTTGGGAAACTGGACACAACGAGATGGATGTTCGTCTTATCAACGCGGCGATTGTTGATGTAAAAATTGACGGTTACAAAATTACCAACCCGCTTGGGTTTCAGGGTAAGGACGTTTCAATTTCGATTTTTAATGCCTATGCTCCTCTAGTTCATCTGGGGGCACTGCAAACCATTGCTACCGAGTTAGATATGGATTTGCTTTCAATTGCGGCTGAGCCCTATGCTGTAGCGCGTTGTGTTGGTTCTGAAGACTCAGTCGAATTCAATGCTGTCTTTATGGACGTTGGTGGCGGTACAACTGACATTGCGGTAGTACGGAACGGGGGATTAGAAGGGACCAAAATGTTTGCCCTAGGCGGGCGGGCTTTTACTAAGCGAGTAGCAAATGAGTTAGGTATTAGTTTCACCGAAGCGGAAAAGGTAAAAATCGATTATTCTAAAGGATCTTTAACAACGCAAAAAATACGCCAGGTAAAAAATATTTTAGATGCTGATTGTAAAGTCTGGTTATCGGGAGTAGAGCTGGCTCTAAGTGAGTTTTCTAATTTAGATCTTTTGCCAGCTCGTATTTTACTTTGTGGCGGAGGTAGTGTTTTGCCGGGGATTAAGTCTTCCCTATTATCCGAGACCTGGACGAAAAATTTGCCCTTTGCCAAGCCGCCTCGAGTTTCTTTTATCCAACCCAAAGATGTGGCTAATATTGTTGATAAAACTGGCAAGTTGATTAATCAACAAGACATTACTCCCATGGCCTTAGCGAATTTAGCCATCGATTTAGCCGGCGAGGAAGATATGTTGCATCGAGCTCTACGCAAAGTAGTAAGGATAATGCAGACTTAGATAGATTTTAGATCACAGATCATTAAAAGTCTATCATCTACAATCTATTATCTATCATCTACAATCTATCCAAATGAACGATAAAGTATATTTAGAGACAGACGAAGAAATAACTTCGGCGATAGATAAAGTTGCCAGTGCTACCAGTAGCACTGTTTATGTTTTAGTACCGCGGCGAGCTTCGATTGTCCAAAGTATCGTTAATTTAAAACTACTACAACGACAAGCTAGTCTTTTAAAGAAAAAAGTAATTTTAGTGACAACTGACGCGGCGGGCCGAGGTTTAGCTCGTAAGGCCGGCTTGGCTACTCAAACCAAGCTTTCTAACTTGACGAAAAAAGATAAGGTGAAAGAAGGAGAGCCAGTTTTATCACCAGGGGCAATTGAAGAAGATGATACTGATGTTGAGCAAGAAGACTTCCTCGAAAACAACGAAGATATTATTGCTGAACCGGCTGACGATGGCACTTCCCAAAAAATCGAACTAGGTGGTTTTCGTGGTTTAAGTCGGAAAATCAAGCAGCCAATCATGGAGTCTCCCCCGCCCGAAATAACCAAAGAACCTTCTGCTTGGAGTAAAATATTAGCTGTCACCAAGCAAGAAAAAGAATCTCAGCGTTCAGTCGCTAAGAAAAAATCGCCAGAACCGGAGGCTAATAAACCAGAAAAATCTCACTCCATTTCGTCCAAAAAGTCTAAAAAAAGTTATTCGGGAAGAGTATTTTTGCTACCCTCTCTGAGTATTAAGTCATTCTCCCTCTTTTTTATTACTAGTCTGGTAGTTTTAGGAGTCGTTTTTTTTCTGGTGCTGCCTAAGGCTGAAATCTCACTGGTTTCTAAAACCGAGCCCTTCTCTACTTCTTTCGACATAGTGGTCAGTCAAAATGTTTCCGATATTGATAACGATAAAGCAATAATTCCCGGAACGTTAGTATCAGCCGAAAATAAGAGTGATAAAAAAAAGTTTGCCGCCACTGGCGAGAAAGAAGTAGGCGATAAAGCCCGTGGTCAAGTGACTTTTTATAACAGTTTTTCTTCTGAGTCGCAGTCCTTGCCTGCCTCAACCCAAATCATGACCAATGGATTGATTTTTGTGACTTTGCAGGATGTGGTAGTGCCTGGGGCACGGGTAGAAGGAGGAGAAGCCATTTCTGGACAAGTTAAAGTGCGGGTAGAAGCGGAAACACCCGGTGATAATTACAATATCGGCGCTGCCCATTTTGTTATCACTAGTCTACCTAAAAACAAGCAGGATGATATTTATGGTAAAAGTACCGCTCAGCTCGCTGGTGGTTCATCGCAGAAAGTAAAAGTAACTTCGATTGAAGATTTGGATCATGCCCGTGATGCCTTATTTGCTGAAGCAGTTGATAAAGCTAGTAAAGAGCTGGAAGAAGGATGGGATAGTGATAAGATGTTAGTTCGAGATTTATTAGAGAAGGAAATTGTCGAAACAGAATCAAGTGTTGAAGCTGAGACCGAAGGGGATGACTTTGAAATGAAGGTGACTGTTAAAGTCTCTGGTTTTTCTTTCCAGAAAGATGACCTGGCTCAATTACTGTCAGGAAAATTTGATCAGTTGTTACCATCGGAAAAATATGTTATCGATCAGGGCGTGGCCAAAGGTATCGCCTTTGAGAGGATCGAGCAGGATTTTGGGAAAGAGGAAGCTCTGACCACTAAAGTGGTGGTAAATAAAGAAGTGGCCTGGCGGATAAATGAGCAAAAAATAAAAAGAGATATTAAGGGTAAAAGTGAACAAGAAGCTAAAGATTATATTTTAAATGATTCCAACATAATAAGTGTGGAAATTTCCTTCTGGCCGTTTTGGGTTAATAAAGTGCCAAAAACAGAGAAAAAAATTGAAATTATACTTGACAGGGACAGGATTGTTGATAGTATGTAAAGCAATTGATAAATATTTTAATTGAAACCGTTTAAAGGGTTTTTTAATTACCTTTACCTTTTTTTATGGCAAAACGTCGCTTCCAAAAAAGAAAGAAAGACAGTAAAAAAAATAAGTCAGTAGAAACGGAAGAACCAGTCAAAAAGCCGGCTCGAAAGAATGTTATTGAAGTAGAAGGAATAGTGTTAGAAACGCTACCGGACGCGAAATTTAAGATTAAGCTTGATAATGGCCAAGAGGTGTTAGGACACGTTTCGGGGAAAATGCGTATGTATTTAATCAAGGTTTTACCAGGCGATAGGGTAATAATGGAAATGACCCCTTATGATTTGACCAAGGGGAGAATAACTAAAAGATGCTAGCATGAAAGTACGAACCTCAGTAAAAAAAATTTGTGATAAGTGTCGAGTCGTTCGTCGCAAAGGGACAGTATTTATAGTTTGCGATAATCCTCGGCATAAGCAGAGGCAAGGCTAATTATCTATTATCTAATATCTGGAATCTAATAAAATATGGCAAGAATCGCGGGGGTTAATATCCCTCCAGACAAAAAAATAGAAGTGGCTCTGACCTATATTTACGGCATTGGTCAGTCTTTAAGTAAAGAAATAATTGCCAAGACAAACGTTGATCCGGAGAAAAAAGTTAAAGAGCTGTCCGAACCAGACATAAATGATTTACGGAAGTCGATAGAGAGTAATTACAAGGTAGAAGGAGAGTTGCGGCGAGTTATTTTGCTGAATATTAAACGCCTGAAAGAGATAAATTGTTATCGGGGTGGACGACATACCAAAGGTTTACCGTCTAGAGGACAAAGGACCAAAACTAATTCTCGTACTGTCCGGGGCAATGTTAGAAAAACAGCTGGTAGTGGTCGTAAGCAGTCAGCCCAAAAGACCTAGTTAATAATAATATTTATGGCCGAAAAAGCCGATAAAAAAGAAGAAAAATCACCAGTGAAGTCTACTGATGATAAAAATAAAGCTAAGACTCAGTCCCAGTCGAAGACTAAGGCTAAGCCGGAAAAGGCGGCTAAAGCTAAGGTGGAGACCAAAGTTAAAGCTAAAAAGAGTCCTGCCCGGAAAAGTCAGATGAGAAAGTTGACTCGGGGTAAGGTTTTTATTAAATCAACTTATAATAATACGGTTGTTACTGTCACAGATTTGCAAGGAAATGCGGTGGCCTGGCAAAGTGCAGGTTCTCTCGGGTTTAAGGGAGCGAAGAAATCTACTCCCTACGCAGCTACCCAGGTAGTTAAGCAAGTGATTGATAAAGTAAAGGACACTGGCCTCAGCGACGTTGATGTATTCGTTAGAGGAATCGGTGGCGGACGAGAATCAGCAGTGAGAGCTTTACATAATTATGGATTAGTAGTTAATTCTATTAAGGACGTCACTCCCGTACCACACAATGGCTGTCGTCCCAAGAAAGTGCGTCGCGTTTAATTATTTACCAGACAGAACAATATGGCCAGAAATTTAGATCCTAAATGTAAACGGTGTCGGCGAGAGGGCGAGAAACTTTTCTTGAAAGGGGAGCGTTGTTTTACGCAAAAATGTGCGGTAGTAAAACGAAATTATCCCCCCGGACAAGCTGGTCCAAACCAGATGAGGAATAAAGTGTCTGAGTTTGGCATACAGTTGCGAGAGAAACAGAAAGCCAAGAAATTATATGGCATATTAGAGAAGCCATTACGCAATTATTTTCGCGAGGCAAATAAGCAAAAGGGAGCTACTGGCGAAACCTTGATTCGTCTTTTAGAAATGCGACTTGACAATGCTGTTTTTCGTTTATCTTTTGCTAAGTCACGTTCGTTAGCGAGGCAGATGGTATCGCACGGCCATGTTTTAGTAAATGGTAAAAGAGTTTCGATTCCTTCCTATCAAGTAAAGGTCGGTGATGTGGTTGAGGTAGGAGAAGGCGCTAGAAAAAAGAAGGGATTTGCCAATTTAGTTGAAGAGATTAGTAAAGAAGAGATCCCCAAATGGCTCGAAATTGATTCTAAGGGGGCTAAGGGGACGGTAATACGTGAGCCCGTGACTGATGACATTGGCCATAAGATAAATACTAGTATTATTGTGGAGTATTATTCTCGCTAATTGTTCTTAGGACTTACGCGTTTGGCGTATTTCTTCGTTGGAAGCTGTGGTGCTTGTTCGATGTATGATTGAATACATCTCACTTCACTCCTCGCTTCCGCCTCGAACTGCATCCAAACGCGTAAGTCCTATATCCTATTAAATTATATTTACAATTCTGCAGCTAGTTGCTGCAATAACTCAATTAAGAAGAAAAACACTATGCAAGAAATCACTTTACCCAGCAAAATAAAGCTAGAAGAGAAAGGCGATAATGAAGCAGCCGTTGTTGTTGAGCCCTGTTATCCGGGCTATGGTACCACACTGGGCAACGCTATGCGCCGAGTATTATTGTCATCGTTACCAGGAGCGGCGGTATCAGCTGTTAAGATTAAAGGGGTAGACCATGAATTTTCTACCATCGAAAATATCAAGGAAGACGTGGTAGAAATTATCATGAATCTGAAGTCTTTACGCTTAGCATTGTTTGCAGAAGAACCAATAAAATTAAAATTGGTAGGTAAGGGTGCTAAGGAGATGAAAGCAGGTGATATTGAAACTTCCGCTGATGTGAAGATTACTAATCCTGATCTAGTAATTGCTACTGGTACTCATAAAGACGTCGAACTAGAAATGGAAATTACAGTCGAGAAAGGAAGAGGCTATGTGCCCACTGAACAAAAAAGTGCCAAAGATCTAGATGTCGGGACAATATTAGTGGATTCTATTTTTACTCCCGTTTTAAAAGTTGGCTATGAAGTGGAAAATATTCGTTTAGGAAAAAGAACCGACTATGACCAATTGGTTATAGATATAAAAACTGACGGAACGGTGGCTCCACTGGATGCTTTCAACGAAGCCGCTAAGGTATTGGTAGATCAATTCACTTTTTTGGCCAGTCCAGAAGATGCTATTAAGAAGGGCGAAGAAGCTGAAAAGCAGGAATTAGAGGAGAAGCAGGCCAAAGAAAAGGAAGATGAAGGCATAGGAACACCAATTCAGGAACTTAATTTTTCTACCCGGACTTTTAATGCTCTTAGTAAAGCCAAAATTAGAACTATTGATGATCTGGCTCAAAAAACAGAGAAAGATTTATTGTCACTGGATGGTTTGGGACAAACGGCTTTAGACGAAATCAAACGGGCTCTCAAGAAGATTGATTTAACTTTACCAGAATAAAAGATGCGACACCGGAAAAATAAGCGAAAAATCAAAGGGAAGGCTACCACTGGCCGAGAAAATCTAGTATTCCGTAATCTAGCCGCTTCTTTGCTTATTAACGAAAAAGTTAAGACGACGACTAAAAAAGCTCGTCTAGTCCAACCTTTAGTGGAGAAAATTATTACTATCAGTCGTCAGAGCGATTTAAGTACCAAGCGGCGTTTACACGATATGCTCAGGAGTAAAGAAGCGGAGAAGAAAGTGCAGACGGAATTGAGTAAAAAATATAAGGACAGAAAAGGCGGTTATACCAGGATACTTAAGCTTGGTTGTCGTCAAGGCGATGGAGCAACGATGGTGCAAATTGAGTTAGTATAAGTGTCCCAAATTGATATTTTACTATGAAAAATACTAAAGCAAAAAATAAGCAGCAGTCCGAGGAAGGTAATTGGTATCTAATTGATGCTAAACAGGCTTCTTTGGGTAGAATAGCTACCAAAATTTCTGGCTATTTAACAGGAAAAAATCGACCGGATTATTCACCCCACGAAGACAAAGGGGGTTATGTGGTGGTTATTAATACTGATAAGTTGAATATTTCGGCGAAGAAATCTACTAACAAGATGTATCATCATTATTCTGGCTATCCGGGAGGTTTGAAGTCAAAAAGTCTGGCGGAAAAATTAGAACAACGCGGGTCAGCCTGGGTAGTGCGCGAGGCGGTACGAGGGATGTTGCCTAAGAATAGATTGCGCAAAGGTCGCTTGGCCAGATTGAAAGTCTATGGTGGTGCTGAACATCCTCACCAAGATAAGATAAAAAAGTAATAATTTATGAGTACGAAAGAAACTAAAAAAACAGTAGTTAAAGCTAAAGTTGATAAAAAGGTGGTTGTTGAGGCCAAGAAAGATGGCCAAGCTGAGGTGAAAAATTTATCTACTGGTCGTTATATCTATGCGACCGGACGGCGCAAAGAAGCAACTGCGCGGGTACGCCTATATCAAAAGGGCAAAGGAAATATTACCGTTAATGATAAGGATTATAAAAAATACTTTCCGACAACAGAGCTACAGTACTTAGTTCGACAACCATTAGTATTAACGGGCAAGACTGATGATTTTGATATTACAGTTAAAGTGAACGGTGGTGGGGTGCGTGGTCAAGCCGAGGCAATCCGTCACGGATTAGCTCGGACCCTAGAGACAGTTGAGCCAGAGTTGAGAATACCTTTGAAGCAAGCTGGATTCTTAAAAAGAGATCCTCGTATGAAAGAACGAAAAAAGCCAGGCTTGAAGAAAGCGCGGCGCGCGCCACAGTGGCAGAAACGGTAGAATTAATCATTGTATTTTTAAAAGCCCTTCTAGTAAGGGCTTTTATGTTTCACTAAATTTTAATGGGACTGTTGCCGAATACGCTTTCGTAACGAAATTTCTCAATTTTGAGACAGAATCGTTGAACAAACCTTGAGGCCTATCGGCTGAGATAAGCCGAAAGGTTTGTTCAACGATTCTGGCCGAAATTGAGAAATTGCAGCCTGCCTGCCGGTAGGCAAGGTCGAAATGGTATTTGGCAACAGTCCCTTAATGTATCTCTTTCTCGACAACTACGCCCGATTCCCCCTCCCGATAATAAATCTTTTGCCCCTTCTTATCAGTAAATACTTGCTGGTAACGGTTAGCGAGAAAATCCGCCACTAATTCAGTTCCGTTGGCCTGATCGCGACTATCTAATTCTTTAATATATAGCTTATTATTGGTGGCGAAAATGACATGTTCTTCGTCGGGATGCCAAGTAACTAAGTCTATTTTAGTGCTATAGCGGGTTAGTAAGTTGGTTTCATTAAGATTATATTGCGGATGGGTGATGGCCGATTCATTATCTTCGGTAGCTTTATAGAACCAGACCTCATTTTCAGTGTGGAAAACTAATCCCTCGTCTTTTTTCGTCCAAGTAAAGTTAAGCACCCCATCTTTTAGCTTGCTAAATTCTCCCTCATTTATCAAGAAAAGCGATTTGTTATCAGCTAAGAGAGCTAACTTGCTATTAGGAGAAACCTTGAGAATATAACTATCGCCTGGCAATTGAAAAATTTCGGTTGGCTGACTTTCCTGTTCAATTTTGTTTTTAGTAATATTACAAATAGTAAGGCCATTTTCGGCTGGTTTTTGTTTTAGGTAAAATAGGCTGCGTGGTCTGACTTCATAGTCGACCACGTTCTGGGCAATGACAGTGGGCTCGGTTGATATAGAAATATTGGTGCTAATCAACTTACCTTGTTGGAGATAATAAACAAAGTCGGAGTCATGAGTATCCCAACTGAGTTTCTCTAAGTTGGTTCCGGGGATAGCTTTTGGTTCAGCTGACTTTTCAGTGTCGACAACAAAATGTTGACCGTCTGAATTAAAAAGGACTTTACGGCTATCTGGAGACAATTCCAGGTTGGAAATGTAGTTTTGCTTTGTTGCTGGCTCTGACGGGAATAATTTTTTTTGCTCCACACCATCAATATCAGCTAACCACAGCTCCGATCCCGTTTCTTCTTGAGCAATGTAGGCTATTTTTTTGTAATCTGGCGTGAAGACAAAGTCAGTGATCGCCGATTTTTGGGCGATAACCTTGGTTGATGGATTAAGGGGAAATATTCGGGCGTTACTTACCCAAGTAACTAGTTTTGATTCAACCGCTAAATTTTTCTCCCAAGTAGTATAGTCGTCTTTAGTGATCTTAATATTATATACATCGGGGAAGACACTAGATTGTTTATAGGGAGTTTTATCAGCCACTAACTGATCATTGATATAAAGGTTAACGTTTTCTGGCGTTGATTCAATAATGACCATCCCAATCTTCTTGAGGGATTTATCGCTGAAGTCGTAACGATAGCCGCTAGTATACAGAATTGCCAAAGGAGACACCAAAAAGAAAATGGCTATTGCAAAGACAAAAAATATTCTTCGTTTCCAACGTTTCATGAGATATATTAAACTGTTTTATATGAAAATTTCGTAACGAAAGCGTATTTGACGACAGCCCCACTTAGCTATAAAGTAGCAGTGTAGCTGTTATTTGTCAAAGGTACAGGGACTGTCGCTAAACGCCATTTTTACTACCCCCGCCGAGGCGGGGGTATAACGAAAGCGCGTTTAGTGATAGTCTCTTGTTTTTGATTGCCAAGTAGCTATTTTTGGCTATAATAGTATAGTGACTAACTTAACATATGAGTAAGTTTATTATCCAGGGGCAGAATAAATTGAAGGGTGAAATTAAGGTAGCCGGAGCGAAAAATTGTGCTTTGAAGCTTCTGGCCACCTCTGTTTTAATACCAGGAGAATGTCGGTTCACTAATGTGCCCGAGATTGAAGAGGTTTTTCTAATGGTCAAAATTCTTAAGTATTTAGGAGCGGGCGTTGATAAAAAAGGGGTAGGCGAGTATGTTATCGATGGTGCTAGCATCAACAAAAGTGAACTACCAGCTGAGTTAGCAGCTAAGATAAGGTCATCAATCATGTTTGTTGCTCCTCTGCTGGCTCGTTTTGGGGAAGTGAAATTTCCTCATCCCGGCGGTTGTATCTTAGGGAAACGGCCGATTGATATGTTTTTAGAAGGCTATCAAGCGTTGGGGGCAGAGGTAGCGGAGAGTGATAATTGCTATCATATAAAAGCAAACAAACTGACGGGCTGCAAATACGTTTTTCCTTGGATTTCCCATACTGTTACTGAGAGCATGATCATGGCGGCTGTGTTGGCTGAGGGCGAGACTACTTTGGTAAATACGGCCGGTGAGCCAGAAGTAATGGCTTTGATCGAATTTTTACAGCAATGTGGTGCACAAATTAATTGTTCAGGCACCGGAGAGATTATAATTATGGGAGTAGCTGAGTTATCAGGCAGTGATTACCAAATAATCCCGGATCGGCTTGAAACTGGTACTTTTGCTATCTTGGGAGCTTTAGCGGGCGGGGAGATTAAAATTACCAATTGTGATCCAGGTCATTTAGAAGTATTTTGGCAGATGCTAACTCGGGCAGGAGTTGACTATGAGATTGGTGATAGCACAGTTACTGTCCAGGCCGCCCAAGAGCTGAAAGCAGGCGAAGTTAGAACCCATGAATACCCAGGCTTAGCTACTGACCTACAAGCTCCTCTAACTGTGTTAATGACCCAGGCTGATGGTGTCAGCTTAGTACATGAAACTATCTATGAAGGACGTCTTTTTTATACTGACAATCTCAATAAAATGGGAGCCAATATTGTTATGTGTGATCCGCACCGAGTAGTTGTTAATGGACCAACCAAATTATACGGTACCGAATTAGCCAGCCCTGATTTGCGAGCCGGAATTGCTTTAGTATTAGCCGCTTTGATCGCCGAAGGAGAAAGCACAATTAACAATGCTTATCAGATCGATCGCGGATATGAGGATATTGAAGGGCGATTGAAAGCATTGGGGGCGGATATCACTAGAGTAGAATAAAGGTTGATTGTCGTCCTGGTGTATCGAGAAAGACCGTTTATCGACTGAGCGGGCCCGCCTCGACTCGCGGGGCGAGGTGGGCCCGCCAGCTCGCTGCATAGCGGGCAGGCATGGTTCCCGCTTAGCAGGGGTGTTTTTCCGGTATGTTAGAACTGCTAAATAAAGCTTATTAACCTTGTATTTTCCCTTTCTAATGCTATAGTCGTTAAGATCTGCGTTTAACTCTAAAATATGTTTGTCAAAAAAGTAGGTATCGATCTCGGTACCGCCAATACATTGGTATATGTGCCTGGTAGGGGAATTGTTATTGATGAACCATCGGTGGTAGCAGTTTCGATGGACGACAATTCGATTTTAGCGGTGGGCAGTGAAGCCAAAATGATGTTAGGTCGGACGCCGGATACTATTGTTGCTTCTCGGCCACTAAAAGATGGCGTGATTGCTGATTACCGAGTAACCGAAGCAATGCTTAAATATTTTATTACCAAGGCGATTGGTAATGTGCGTATGTTTCGTCCGGAGGTAATGGTTTCTATTCCGGCTGGTATTACTAGCACGGAGCGGCGGGCAGTGATTGATGCCACCATCCAAGCCGGTGCCAAAGCTGCCTATGTGATAAAAGAACCAGTGGCGGCGGCGATTGGAGCGGGAATTCCGATTGCTCAATCCAGTGGGAACATGGTAATTGATATTGGCGGGGGGACAACAGAGGTGGCTGTTATTTCCTTGGGGGGAATTGTCGCGGCTAGTTCAGCGCGGGTGGCTGGTGATAAACTAGATCAAGCGATTGCTGATTATATTCGAAAAAAACACGGCTTGGCGATTGGTGATCGTACAGCCGAGGAGATTAAAATAAAGATTGGCTCCGCCATTCCTGTTAAGAAAGAACAATGTATGGAGATTAAAGGTCGTGACATGGTTTCTGGCTTACCCCAGACTATCAAGATATGTTCAAATGAAGTGGCTGAATCAATCAAGAACGAATTACGCGAGGTGTTACAGACTATCAAATCAGTGCTCCAAGATACTCCACCGGAATTATCAGCTGACGTTATTGATAAGGGAATGGTGTTGACTGGTGGTGGCGCCCTACTGCGTGGATTGGACACCCTAATAACAAAGTCAATCGGGGTGTTGTGTTATGTGTCTGAAGATCCGCTGTTATGTGTGGCTAAGGGCAATGGGATTGCTTTAGAAAATTTGGATTCGTATAAGAGAAGTGTGTTGTCGGCGAAGAAGTAAAATAGATAACAGATTATAGATAATAGATCATAGATAACAGATAATCTGCAATCCGATATCCGTGATCTATTAATATATTATCCATTATCTACAATCTTATATCTAAACAATGACCATCGGCGTTGACGCTTCTCGGGCTAACCGAGCGGCAAAAACAGGCACGGAGTGGTACTCTTACAATCTCATTCTTGAGTTAGCCAAAATCGATTCTCGCAATCGATATTTTTTATATTCTCCAGACAAATTAAGTGGTCGGATGGCTTCCCTGCCTGATAATTTTCAGGAGAAAGTTCTAAAATGGCCGCCGAAGTATCTCTGGACGATGTTGCGACTCTCATGGGAGATGAAGCGGAAGGCTCCGGACGTTTTATTTGTCCCCGCCCATATTATTCCCCTGGTCAGTCCCGCCAAGACCGTGACCACGATTATGGATATTGGCTTTGTTAGTAAACCGGAATTATATCCGCAAAAGGAGCTTAAATATCATAATTTCGGTTTGCGGCAGGCAATCAAAAAAGCAACCAAAATATTAACTATTTCTAATTTCACCAAGCAAGAAATAGTAAAGCGCTGTGGGATTGATCCGGAACGTATTCAGGTAATATATCTGGGATTTGACGCTGGTATTTTTCAACCCGTAAGCGATCGAGAAAAAATTTCCGCGACTCTAAAAAAATACAAAGTACCTACCAATGCCTCGTATTTTATCTATATCGGGCGGCTGGAAGAAAAGAAAAATACCCCCGGACTAATAAAAGCATTCGCGGAATTTAAGCAGAGCAATAGATTTGAGCACAAATTAGTTCTAGTCGGCAGCCCCGGGCATAATTACGAGCAGGTGCAGGAGCTGATTGGAAAGCACAAACTAGAACGAGAAGTGATTGAAACCGGCTGGGTAGATGAGGAGGACTTACCCATTCTACTAAGTGCTAGTCTGGCTTTTGTTTTCCCCAGCTTCTACGAAGGCTTTGGTTTACCACTGCTCGAGGCCATGAGTTGCCAAACACCGATTTTAGCCGCTCGGGCGGCTTCGATTCCGGAGGTGGCGGGCGGAGCTGCTTTACTATTTGATCCCTATGATGTGCCTGATATAGTGGCGGCGATGGCCAAGATAGTTGGGGATGATGAGTTGCGTCAGGATCTAGTACAAAAAGGCGTTAAAAGAGTTACCGATTTTAGTTGGCAGAAGTGCGCGCGGGAGACTTTGGCGGCGATTGAGGATGTGTTATAAGTTATGTATTACCAGTTACGAGTAGATCTAATTTATAATCCGTAACACGTAACTGGTAACACATAACATACCTATGCAAAAATTCATCAAACAAATTACCCACCAAGCCGGTCAGATTATATTAGAAAAATTTGGTAAAGTGGGTGTTAAATATACTAAGCTTGACGCAGCTGATGTTGTGACGGAAGCTGATTTGGCTGCTAATGATTATTTGGTGGAGCAAATAATCAGCAAATACCCTGATCACGGAATTATTTCCGAGGAGAGGGGCGAGAGCAAAACGGACGCCGAATATGTTTGGATAATCGATCCCTTGGATGGTACGCGGAATTATTCTATTGGGACACCACTTTTTGGGGTGATGGTAGGATTGGTGTGGAAAGGTGAGATGGTGATGGGAGCAATATGTGATCCTACTCACAATCAGTTAGTTTTTGCCGAAATAGGCCAGGGTGCCTATTTGAATGATAAAAAAATAAAATGTTCTGAAACCAAGGAATGGGAACATAGTTATGGTTTGGGTTTTACAACTATCAACGAAAAGACGGCCAGTATATATTCTAAATTGATAAACAGTGTTTTTCAGGAACCATTTTGGATGAATTCATTTGGTTGTGCGGCTTTTGCTGGCATACAGGTGGCTAGTGGCAAACGTGACTGGCTCTTATCACTTCATGATTCAGTCTGGGATGATGCTGCTCGAGTAGTTGTCCTAAAAGAGGCGGGCTGTCAGGTTACTGATCTGGCGGGTCAGCCTTGGACTCTCAAGAGCAGGGGCATGATAGCTGCCAATCCCCATCTGCACAAAAAGCTTCTAGAGGTCATAACAAAAAAATAATAGAGTTTACTGGCTAGATGTGCTATATTGGGGTTATGGGGAAAGAAACAAAAGCAAAAACCTGGGACGTTATTGGTCATCAACCGGTCGTCGAGGCTCTGCAGCGTCACTTAGAGATGGGCAAGGTTAATCACGCTTACCTATTTGTCGGTCCGCAGTCAGTCGGTAAACGGAAAGTAGCTACCGAATTTGCTAAGGCTTTGTATTGTCAAGGGGAGATCAAGCCTTGTGGTGAATGTAAAGATTGTTTGGATATTGAAACAGGCAAGCAGATCGATGTCACTCTAACGAGTAAAGAGAAGGGCAAAATCGGCATTGATCAAATACGGGAGATACAACATCGCCTGGCTCTAAAATCCTATACTGGAGGGTATAAAGTATGTATAATTGATGGAGCTGATTGTTTTACTTTGTCGGCCGCCAATGCCATTTTAAAAATTCTAGAAGAACCAGCGGAAAAAGTAGTTTTTATCTTGCTGGCTGAGAATATCGAAAGTATTATCCCAACTGTGATTTCTCGCTCGGTCATTTTCAATTTTAATTTGGTGGCCAAATCGAAAATAGCCGAGGGCTTAGCGGATGAAAATGACCCATCAGTATTAGCGGAAATAGCCCAAGCTGCTTTTGGCCGACCAGGACTGGCTATAAAGTATCTCAATAACAGTGATGAATTACCTCGGCAGCAGGAGCGTCAGCAAGAGCTACTCCAAATTTTAAATAAAGATCTTAACCAGTCCTTCCAGTTGATTAGTAGTTGGAAGGTTAAAAATGAACAGGCGCGCGAGTTTATCAGTGTAATGACAGAATATTTTCGGGACTTGGCTGTTAACAAAGTTCAATGTTCGGAGCTGGCTTTAATGGAAAAGGATACGGCAAATACTAACCGATTTTCTGGATGTCAGATCAAGGATATTCTAAGTTATCTAGTGAAAGCGAACAGTTTATTGTCGCAAAACGTAAATCCAAAACTTATTATCGAAAATTTTATTGTAATGTTACACCATGACCAAGTATAAAATTATCTTAATTTCATTATTATGCGCCTCATTGCCGTTGTTGGGTTTGAGCTGTGGCAATAAGGAACCCAGAGATGCGGGTATCTATAAATCAACTGACGGTGGGGAAACCTGGGAACAGAAAGTAAAGATAGATGATAAGAATAACATTTCCGGCTTAAGTGTGAATGAAGTGGCAATTGATGGCAACGATTCAAATAATGTTATTGTCGGCACTAAGGAAAACGGTATTTACCGAAGCTCTGATGGTGGGGAGACTTGGCAAGAAACATCTTTGCAGATAGGAGCAATATATTCGCTAGAATTCAATCCAAATGACAGTTCAGTTATCTATGCCGCTGGTAGTGTGGCTGATATTGGCCAGATTCACAAAAGTTCAGATGGTGGCAGCAATTGGGAAGAAGTTTATGCCGAGACTAGTGATGATACTATAGTCAATGATGTGGCAGTTGATTGGTATGATCCCCGTACATTGTATGCCGGTACAAGCTTCGGAGCCTTACTCAAGAGTAAAGATAGCGGACGCAGCTGGGTAGCGATCAGATGGTTTGAGGAGGATGAGTGGGTAGAAAAAATTGCCGTTAGCTACCAGGATAGTCGACAACTTATAATAGTTTCCAGTGATAGTCTTTATCAAAGCAATGATGGCGGTGAGACAGTGACTGATATCGGTGATAAAATAGAACCAATTGGTGAAAAAAGCTACATTCTTGATATCGTTGTTCATCCCCAAGAAGAAAAATATATTTATCTTATTGGTCAGGTCGGGCTTTTAGCTTCCCATGATTGGGGCCAGACTTGGCAGAAAATGAACATTTTATCTAACCCAAATATGTATACAGTTACCAATGTTGCCGTTGATCCTAAAGACGCTCAAAAAATATATTTCACTTTCGATTCTAATTTGTATAAAACCTCTGATGGTGGAGAAAATTGGTCAGTTAAACAGTTTACCACTGGCAAACTGCGTGGATTGGCAGTGGATCCGAGCGACACCTCAGTTTTGTATACAACGGTTTTGTCGAGTCAGCAGTAATTACCTACTCGCTACAATCTAACTAAAAATATATGTATCAACAAAAAATTACTGAGTCTAAGCAAGAGATGGAAAAAGCGCTGGATTATTTAAGTAAGGAATTTGGCAAATTACGGGTCGGGAAGGCTTCTCCGGCTCTGATTGAAGATCTAGTAGTTGATTGCTATGGTGCCAAAACGCCCTTAAAACAATTAGCGACCATCAACGTAACTGACGTGAGGATGTTGACCGTTCAGCCTTATGACAAAGGTTCACTTAAAGCAGTTGAGAGTGCTATTACTCAATCTGATTTAGGTCTAAGTTGTATGGCAGAAAAAGACGTTGTGCGAGTGATATTTCCGGAGCTTAACGAAGAGAGGCGTCAGGAGCTAGCTAAGGTCATTGGTCAGAAAGCAGAAGAAGCTAAGATCATTGTCCGGAACGCTCGGGAAAAGACCTGGAAAGAAATTAAGGAACTGACCAGTAGCGGTCAAGTTACCGAAGATGACAAGTACAAAGCCCAAGAAGAACTTGATAAAACAGTAGGCGAGATTAATGATAAGATTGGAGACGCGGAAAAGAAAAAGGAGCAGGAAGTGATGACAGTGTAGGAGTTGATTAGTTACCGGTTACGAGTTACCAGCTAAAGGCTGATAAGTAACCTGTAACCCGCAAACCGTAACCCTTTATATGCTAACCACAATAATCCTATTCATTCTAATACTCGGGCTTCTCATATTCGTTCATGAGTTAGGTCATTTTGTTATGGCTCGAAGGATGGGTGTTAAGGTAGAAGAATTTGGTATGGGTTTCCCGCCCCGGATTGCGGGAATTTATCGTGACCGTCACGGTAAGTGGAAGAAAGTTATCGGTAATAAAGAGACAGATCCTAATGCGCCGACAGTTTACTCTCTCAATTGGTTGCCAATCGGCGGTTTTTGTAAAATCAAAGGCGAAGACGATAATGCCTTAAACGATGAGGATAGTTTTGCCAACAAGAAAATATGGCAACGGAGTCTAATTCTAATTGCTGGTGTAACGATGAATATTTTACTAGCAATGATTTTATTAATTGCTGGTTTTAAAATAGGTTTGCCAGTGGCTATCGATGAAAGTGTGTCTGATAGTCAAGTGAGGGAGCGAAAGGTTCAGGTAATGGCCATCAGTGATGGTTCTCCGGCGGCGCTGGCTGGTATCCAGGTTGGTGACCAAGTTTTGTCGGTAGCCGGTCAAGTAATAGATGATGTTGAGCAAGTACAAGAATTGACCAAAGCCAGTCAAGACCAAGAGATTACCGTGGGAATTAAGAGAGAAGAGCAGGAGCAGGAATTGTCTCTGACGCCCCGCAGCTCGTTTCCCGAAAATGACGGACCAGTTGGGGTTTCCCTGGTGGAGACGGGTATTGTTTCATATCCTTGGCACCAAGCGATAATAAAGGGGATAGTTGGCACTTTTGCTCTATTGGTGGCTATTGTGTTGGCTTTATTTAACATTATCAAAAATCTTCTGGTTGGCGCTGGCGTGACGGAAGAAATAAGTGGACCAGTTGGCATTGCTGTCATGACCGGTCAAATGGCCCGGATGGGCTACGTTTATATTCTGCAATTTATTGCTATTCTGAGTGTGAATTTAGCAATAATCAATTTGTTTCCTATCCCAGCCCTGGATGGAGGGCGTTTGATATTTCTAGCGGTAGAAAAAATTCGGGGCAAGAAGGTGGGGCGCAGGCTAGAAAATACCATCCATATGATTGGTTTTGTTCTGTTGTTACTTTTAATGTTAGCGATTACTTTTCGGGACGTATTTAAATTTAGAGATATCTTTATTAATCTCGGCCAAAAAATAATCGGACAATAATAAAATGTATCAATCCACTTTATTCAGTAAAACCCAAAAAGAAACTCCTCCTGATGAGGTCAGTCTAAACGCCCAGCTATTATTGCGAGCCGGCTATGTTGATAAATTAGTGGCCGGAGTTTATAGCTATTTACCTTTGGGTTTAAAAGTGCTTAATAATATCCAAGAGATTGTACGAGCAGAGATGAACAAGCTTGGTGGTCAAGAGATATTGATGCCGGCTCTTTCTCCCAAATCCAACTGGCAAAAGACTGGTCGTTGGGAAGGATTTGATGTTTTATTTAAATTAAAAGGTTCGGGTGATAAAGAATATGCCTTGGGAGCCAGTCATGAGGAGGTGGTCACCCCGTTAGTAGGCAAATACGTTAATTCTTATCGGGACTTACCGGTATCTTTGTACCAGATACAAACTAAGTTTCGTGATGAACCTCGTTCTAAATCAGGCTTGTTGCGCGGGCGGGAATTCAACATGAAAGATTTATACAGCTTTCATCGTGATCAAGCTGATCTGGACAAATATTATAAGAAGTTTATTACTGCGTATCAGAATATTTTTAGTCGTTGTGGCTTAGATGCCAAGTTGGTAAAGGCTAGTGGTGGGACTTTTTCTAAGTTTTCCGATGAGTTTCAGGTCTTTACCCCTCACGGAGAAGACATTGTTTTCTCTTGCTCTAAGTGTGATTTGCACCAAAACAAAGAAATTTTTACCGGTGATAAATGTCCCGATTGTCAGGGTGAATTGGAGAAAAATAAAGCGATTGAGGTCGGTAATATATTTAAGTTGGGTAGCAAATATGCCAAGGATTTTGGTCTCACCTACACCGATGAGAAAGGTCAAGAGCAGGATGTGATTATGGGTTGTTATGGTATCGGAATATCTAGATTAATGGGGGCAATTGTCGAGGTGCATCATGATGAGGTGGGGATCATCTGGCCGACTAATGTTGCTCCCTTTAGAGCACATTTAATTCCTATCGGTGCTGATAAAAACGACCAGGTAAAAAGTGAGAGTGACAAGTTGTATAAGACTTTACAGGCAGAGAATGTTGGAGTATTATATGATGACCGTTTGGATACAGGAGTAGGTCAGAAATTGGCTGATGCGGATCTCTTAGGAATGCCCGTACGCCTGATCATAAGCGCAAAAACATTGGAAAATGGCGGCTGCGAGGTGAAAAGGCGAGATAGTGATAAAGTTGAAATTATGCCTTTGAAGAAGTTAGATATTGATTCATTATGCCAATAATAAGTGACATTCTAGGAAAGTTCTCCAAAGATATCGGTATCGATCTTGGTACCGCTAATACTTTAGTTTACGTAAAAAATGAAGGGATTGTCATTAACGAACCGTCAGTAGTAGCAGTCAATAAACGCACCGGTCAGATATTAGCTATTGGTACTGAAGCTCGTAAAATGGTCGGAAAGACCCCAGCTCACATTGTTGCTAGTCGTCCGTTAGTAGATGGAGTAGTATCCGATTTTGAGATCACCGAACAAATGCTTAAATATTTTGTGGAAAAGGTGCACAAAGGCAGTTTTTCTCTCTTGCCCCGCCCTCGGGTAGTAATTGGTATCCCTTCCGGAGTAACTGAGGTGGAGAAAAAAGCGGTAGAAGACGCCGCCAAGAGTGCTGGTGCTCGTCAGACATTTCTAGTAGAAGAGCCGATGGCGGCTGCTATTGGAGCTCGGTTACCAGTCCAGGATGCGGCCGGTAGTATGATTGTTGATATTGGCGGAGGCACTACCGAAATCGCAATACTATCTCTCGGAGGAGTAGTGGTGGCTAAGTCGCTGCGAGTAGCTGGGGATGAGATGAACGAAAATATCATTCAATTCGCTCGCGATGAGCTTAATTTATTGCTAGGAGAGCGGACAGCCGAAGAAATTAAAATAGCGGTGGGCTCAGCTATTCCCCTAAAAAAACCGTTGCAGACTGTTATGCGTGGTCGAGATTTGGTTACTGGCTTACCCAAAGAAGTTAAGGTTCTGGATGGGGATGTTAGAAAAGCAATCGCTCGCTCAGTTCATATCATTGTTGATAATATCAAAATGGTAATTGAAGAAACTCCGCCGGAGTTGGTGGCTGATATAATGTGCAATGGGATTGTTTTAGCTGGGGGTGGGGTATTACTGAGAGGCTTAGACAAGCTAATCACCGAACAAACGAAAATTCCTGTTTTTCTGGCTGATGATCCTCTGACATGTGTAGTGCGTGGCACGGGCATAATCTTGGAGGATATTGATAGCTTAAAAGATGTCCTAGTTTCTCCTGAAGATGGTATGATAATAAAGAAATAAAGGGGTTAACAGTATGAAGTTTAAAAGTTTCCCCGGTTCTCTATTTCTACTTGTCAGTGTGGTTTTGGTCGCTCTATTTTTTATTTTGAATAGTACTAACCTCCTGCGGCCACTTACTAATGTCTTAAAGGCTGGTCTTTCCCCGATCCAGTCTTATTTTTATGATGTGGGAGAGAAAATTTCTACTTATTCTCGTTTGGTGGTTTCTATTCGCGAGCTAGAGCAGCAAAATAAGGCTCTAGAGGAAAAAGTGAGGAGTCTTTATGTCAGTAAAAGTCAAGTAAAGGCTTTGACGAGTGAAAATAAAATGCTGCGTGAGGAATTAGGATTTGTCGGCGAACGAGAAGAAGAGATGGTCCCCTCTTTTGTGATTAGTCGGGATCCAAATAATCTGTTTTTCTCTCTCGGAGTTGATCGGGGGAAAGAAGACAGTGTTGATAAAAGCATGCCAGTAGTTTTATCTGATGGTGTGCTGGTAGGTCAAATCCTTGAGGCGGAAGCAACCACAGCTAGCATCCTGCCAGTGGTTGATTCGCGCAGTAAGATTAACGCTGAGGTGGTTAATTCTGGCGCTACTGGCATAGTTACTGGTGAGCATAACCTAGCTTTAGTGATGGATATGATTCCGCAAGATAAAGAAGTAAAAGTAGGTGATTTAGTGGTAACTTCTGGTATTGGCCAGTTATTCCCGCGTGGACTACTATTGGGAGAAGTAGAAGAAATTAGTACTAGCAATAATGCTCTCTTTCAGAAAGCCAAAGTCAAACCGATGTTCAATTTTCATGATTTGCGTTTAGTATATGTAATTACAAACTGGTGAAAAGGCTTATATCACTAATAGGTATTTTTCTGGTTGTAATCATCCAAACATCTTTCCTCCCTCATCTCTCTGCCCGTGGTTCTCTGCCCAGCATCTTATTAGTAGTTGTGTTTTGCTGGAGCCTACTTGGTGATTATCAAGAGGCAGTTTTTTGGGCAATTGGCGGCGGGGCGTTGTTAGATATTTTTTCCTCAGCTAATTTTAGTGTTTTTATGATCTCCCTACTGCTCGTTGTTCTTATGCTGTATTTAATATTAAATACAGTGATTAGTTTTGATAAATACTATATGCGAGTCTGGTTATGTGGTCTCACTTCTTTAATTTATTGTTTACTGGTTATTTTACTACCATGGTTACTTTATATTATTTTTTCTCCTCAGGCTAAGATTGATCTCTCGGCTCATGTTTTTTTAACCATGTTAATAAGCGTGATAGTTAATATAGCGGCAATGTTGATTATTTTCCCTCTCTTAGCTAAATACCAAAAAGTTATTAACGAATTTATGGCTAGTGTTAAAAATAGATTATGAAAAAAAAGGATCCTTTTCACGTGGATTATCTAGAAGATAAGGCGGTGGAACAGAATAGTAGTGAAGTGATGGAAAATTGGGACGAAGCTCTATGGACTGGTCACCAGGATACTAAAGAGGTTAGAACTGTTAATCCCTTGTTTGATTATGGCAAAATCAAAATATTCTCGGCTCTGATTCTATTTATGTTTTTACTACTTCTGGGTCGATTAACTCAACTACAAGTGTTAGCTGGTGACGAATTTAGGCAAGCAGCTGCTGAGAACAGGTTTAGAATAAATATTAAAAAAACGGTTCGAGGCATAATATATGATGCCAATAGGAACATATTAGTGCGGAATATACCCAGTTTTGATTTAGTTATCATCCCGGCCGATTTACCCAAAGAAGAAGAGGAAAGAAATAGAATTTTGGATCAGGTTCAGTCCCAATCCGAAATCCCGGCTACCGAGTTTGCCGCCGTTTTAGAAGACGTTAATTTTACTTCTTACAATCCAGTATTGGTAAAACGCAACCTGGACAGAGAAAAAAGCTTATATCTCCAGCCCCGGTTGCCAGATTGGCCCGGAGTCGATATCGGAATTAATACTATGCGTTATTA
Source organism: Parcubacteria group bacterium (assembly GCA_043826745.1). GTDB lineage: Bacteria > Patescibacteriota > JABMPQ01 > JABMPQ01 > JABMPQ01 > JABMPQ01. The sequence goes on along the minus strand of JBDRPV010000126.1, from coordinate 982 downwards.
TGAAGACGCCTTAGCCTTTTCCCATATATTAGGGTATGTGGGAAAAATAACGGAAGCAGAATTTGACGAGTTGCAGACAGATGATTACCAATCTACCGACTGGCTGGGGAAAAGCGGACTGGAAAATTACTATGAACAAGAATTGCGTGGTCAACATGGCAAAGAGCAAGTGGAAGTAGATTCCCGCGGGAAAGTCAAAGAAGTAGTGGCTGTCAATGAGCCGGTAGCGGGTAGTGATCTTATTTTAACAATTGATAAAGAAATACAAATCAAGATCAATGAAATAGTAACTGATAGTTTGGAGGAAATCGGAGCTAAAAAAGCAGCGGTGGTTATATTGGAACCGCATAGTGGTAAAATACTTTCTTTGACGAGTGTGCCTACTTATGATAACAATGTTTTCACGGGAGGCATCTTGTCGGAGGATTATGATCGCCTAATCAATGATGAGGATAAACCCCTTTTTAATAGGGTGGTTAATGGCACGTATCCTCCCGGTTCTACCATCAAGCCAGTAGTAGCCACTGCTGCGCTTGAGGAGGGGATAATTAATGAGCATACTGTTATTGAAGATACTGGATCGATTAGTGTACCCAACAAGTATAATCCGGATGTCGTTTATAACTTTGTGGGCTGGAACTTAGCCGGTTTGGGTCCGATGGATGTGTATAGTGCTGTTGCTAAATCATCCGATATTTATTTCTACGTGGTAGGAGGGGGTTATGAAAGTCGAGAGGGACTGGGAGCGGAAAAATTAGAAAAATATTATCAAAAATTTGGTCTAGGAAGTAAGACAGGCATAGATTTACCTGGTGAGAAACTGGGTTTAATTCCCACCCCCGAGTGGAAGGAAAAAGAAAAGGGAGAAGAGTGGTATTTGGGGGATACTTATCATATGGCTATTGGGCAGGGGGATGTTCTGACTACTCCGTTACAAGTGGCTAGTTGGACTGCTACCGTTGCTAATGGTGGCACGGTTTAT
>JBDRPV010000125.1:0-17632 GCA_043826745.1 Parcubacteria group bacterium | reverse complement strand
CGTTTTTATCACCTGGGAGAATTCCTGCATTTTGCTAATGATGAGGGACGAGATTCATTTGTAGTCAAGGAAATGATCGAGAGTGATGTTTTCCGTCTCACTGGCCCCCCGACCTCTATTGGCAGTTTTAATTTAGGACCGTTTTTTTATTATTTCTTGTTTCCTTTTTATCTTATCTTTAATTTGCATCCGGTGGCCGGTGGCTTCGCAGTCGCACTTCTGGATTTGTTTACTGTCGGCCTAATTTATTTTTTTACCAAGCGACATTTTTCTCAGTCGGCAGCTATTATTGCTACTCTGCTATATGTCACTTCTTTTTGGGTTAATCTCTATGAACGTTGGGGTTGGAATCCAAACGTGTTACCGCTTTTTACTATCCTAACTTTTTGGCTGTGTTCGCAGGTATTTTTTGGCCAACCGAAGTCACGAGCCAGGTGGCTACTGGCGCTAGGAGCCACTGCTGGCTTAGCTGTACAAGCTCACGCTCAGGGCATCTGGCTGCTACCATTGATATTTTTGCTATTTGTAGCCGGCAACAAGGGCATTCAACAGTGGTCGATTAACATTAAACGTTATTTTAAGCTAGTCGCTGTATTTTTATCTTCATTCTTGTTGGTCAATTTACCCAGCCTGATATTTGAAGTTAAAACTGGCGGCCAGAATAGTCGGGCGATTATTAATTGGATCTTGGCTATTAGAGAGAGTCAGGCTTTTGGAATTAGGATTGAGCGGGGGGTGGGGGATTTTATCAATTTCTGCGGGCAATTGATTTTTAGTCAAGGCGATGAATTACTTGTTTTGCTCATGCTATTAGCTCCTAGTTTTTATTTAATTTATCGCCATCGTCAAATAGCAGTATCTTTGTGGACGGATCCAAACCGTCGTAGCTTTTTTGCTTTGCGAGCAATATTGTCACTTACGACTTTGGTATTCTTTTCCTTTTTCTTAATCTCCGAGAAGAAATATTTCCACTTTTTCATCATGCTGGCACCAGCTTTGTTTATTTATCTGGGATTTTTGTTGGCGCGCTTGTATCGGATTTCGAATTGGTTTGGGGTAGGGGTGTTACTTATGGTCGGCTTATTATCCTTGTCTAGCATTACTACCACTACTAGCTACTGGACTTATTTGGAGGCTGGAGCATTGACGCAGGAGTTTGATCTACCTCTCAAAGATATGCAGGCCGCTGTCGATTATATTGTGGCTAATAGTTGTGCTGAAACCAGAGTTAAAGGGATAGGGGTTGAGGATGAAAAGAGAGCTTTTGAGTATTTATTTGCTCGAGCCGGTCGCAGTGTCGTTTGGGTTGAGGAGGGCTGTAATGACTACGAATTTGTGGTCACGCGGGATTTGACGGAGGCCGGGGAGAGATTTGGGCGGATTGAGGTGGTAGGTAGTGGTGAATGAAAGTTGTGTTTGGCCAGTGATTTCGCTAGGCGATAAAAAAAGCGCTCACGGTGAGGTGGCGCTTGGGTGCGGAATTTTAAAGAAGGTGTGGGGGGGAGTTTTATTTTTCCTCATCACCATCCCATTTATACACTGGCTCAACGTGTGTTTGATCTGGATCAAACGAATCGACGAACGTTCTCTCTGCGTCGTCTATTGTTGGGACGACAAATGTTGCATCGATATTTACTGGCGGGTCTGGATATGGTAGAGAGAATTGACCTGGATCCATACGAACAGTGGCATCATCTCCGCTACTCGACGGCCGCCAATCTTGGAATGGATTTTCAGGATCGGCAGCTTGATCTGCCCGGCAATCTGGCGAAAAATCACCTGGCGACATAGTTCTCGTCGCATCATTGCCACTGCCTGATGGAATGTCATTCTCACCTGATCCTACCGTGACTTCTACCAATCGACTTGCTGTAAACTCAGAAGGAGGCGGTGAAGAGGCTTGAAGCCTAGCCTGATGAGCTTCTATCGTTTCAAGAGCACCCTCCATACTAAGTGTTGCTGGTGGTTGCATGTCTATATCCGCTTGTGCGTAATCCAATACGGGGGGGACGGTATAGTGACCGCCACTATTTTTCAGCTTATTTCTCCTCCTCACCCTACCCCTCCACATAATAAGATGAACTATAGATAGTACAAAGATACCGATGCTGCCTAGCACAATAAGAGTCCATTGTGTCGATTCAGACATGATTTCCCTCCCCACATTTCAGCTAGTAGCCTTGGCATGCGGAGGCCAGTTTGGTGTTTTAAATGAACTTCTGTTATCTTCCAATCAATAGGCTTTTTTCTAAAAGGCCTATTGGCAGGGCAACAACATCAACAAATCTTTATATCATAGCGAGCATTGTCGGTCAATATCTTTAGTGTGACTATTTTTTACTACCGGATAATACTTGAACAGGTCAGTATACTAGTGTAATATTAGTCTATCCTAAATAATCAGCAGATGTCAAAATTTATTCTTTCCTTTGATAAAATTAATAAATCTTCGGTCAGCCAAGCGGGTGGCAAAGGCGCCTCGCTAGGCGAAATGGTCGGAGCTGGTTTTCCCGTCCCGCCTGGTTTTGTAGTATCAGCCGCCGCTTTTGATAAATATTTGGCGGATAGTGATATCGGGGTAGAGATAGAATCAGCCTTAGACAAAGTCAAATCAGAGGACGTGGAATCGGTGGAGGAGGCAGCCGAGATTATTCAGCACCTAATTCACCAGACCAAGATGGATTCTGATTTGCAGGAGGAGATTTTAGCTGAGTATAAAAAATTGTCAGCTCAGTTTGTCGCCGTGCGTTCTTCCGCTACTGCCGAGGATAGCAAGATAGATAGTTGGGCGGGAGAGTTAGAAAGTTATTTAGATACCACGGAAGATGAGTTATTAGCTCGGGTGCGAGATTGCTGGGCCTCGCTTTTTACCCCGCGAGCGATTTTTTATCGTTTTGCCCGCAAGTTGGAAAAGAGCCAAATAAGCGTAGCAGTTGTAGTGCAAAAGATGATCGAGTCAGCCGTAGCCGGCGTGGCTTTTTCCGTTCACCCCATTACCAAGGATCACAACCAGCTGATCATTGAAGCTGGTTGGGGACTAGGGGAATCAATTGTGCTGGGTAAAATCACTCCTGATTCGTACGTGATTGATAAAGAGAAGGAAGAGATAATTGATCTGAATATATCTGAGCAAGAAAAAAAGATAATCCGTCAGGGAGATAAAGGAGGAGTAAAAGAAGTGCCAGTTCCTGCTAGTCATAAAAATAAGCAGAAATTATCGGCGGAAAAAATAATCGAGCTAGCGCAGATAGTTAAAAAGATTGAACAACATTATTGTTCACCGCAAGATGTCGAGTGGGCCTATGCTGCCGGTAAGTTTTACGTGGTTCAGTCTCGGCCGATAACGACACTGTAAAAATATAGAAGGCCACCTGGTCTGCCCAAGAAGACCGTGTTTTGGCTGAGCGGGCATGGTTCCCCCGCCTTGGTGGGGGAGAGCGAAGCCAAAACCCGAGACTGTTTTTCTCGCTGGGAAAAACAGTCGTGTCTTCGTGGTAGACTAGGTGGCCGCTAAACATTATCAATAAATAATAATTATGAAAAACATTCTCGTCACTGGCTCTTTAGCCTACGACTACATCATGAATTTCAAAGAGCGTTTTGCCGATCACATTTTACCCGACAAAGTTCATATTTTAAATGTTAGTTTTGGGGTAGATAATTTGACCAAGCAGTTAGGTGGAACGGCGGGCAATATTGCTTACAACCTGTCTCTATTAGGTGAGCGGCCGACAATTGCGGCTACGGCGGGTAAGGACTTTACCGAATACACTGAGTGGTTGCAGTCAAACAAAATTGCCACTGACCGTATCAAAATTTTACCTAAGGAATATACCGCTTCGGCCCATATTATTACCGATATTGATGATAATCAGATTACTTCTTTTCACGCCGGAGCGATGTTGGGCCATGATTTTTCCCTTCAAGAGACAATTGATAAAGTAAAACCGGAATTAGCCATTTTAGCTCCTGATTGCAAGGATGGAATGATTAGGCACACAGCTGAGTTGCGGGAAGCTAATGTACCTTTTATTTTTGATCCCGGTCAAGGAATGCCTCTATTTAACAAAGAAGAGCTTATTGGCATGATAACTGGCTCAAAAGTAGCGATTTTCAATGATTATGAATTGCAGCTTTTTCGCGATAGAACGGGGTTAAGCCAGGAGAAGGTAAAGGATTTTACTGAGTATTTAATTGTTACTTTAGGGGGGAAGGGCTCTATTATTTATCACCAGGGGAAAGAATACAAAATCCCGACAGCTAAGCCTAAAAATACTTCTGATCCGACTGGCGCGGGGGACGCCTATCGAGCGGGGATAATAAAAGGATTGCTAAATGAGATGCCAATCGATAGAATGGGGAAAATGGCTGCTCTAGCTAGTGTCTATACAGTGGAGTTGTACGGCACGCAGACCCATAAATACACGTTGGCCGAATTTAAAAAGAGATATCAGGAGAATTTTGCAGAAAAATTAGAAATCTAAAAGTTAAATAACAAAAGCAATGAAGTACGACGTCAAAGATCTCAAGCTAGCCCCGCGGGGTAAAAAACGAATTGAATGGGCTGATAAGCAAATGCAAGTATTGGCTTTAATTAGGAAAGAATGGCAACGTTCCAAGCCGCTTAAGGGTCAGACTATTGCTGCCTGTTTACATGTTACTTCCGAGACAGCTAACTTAATGAGGACGCTTAAAGATGGTGGCGCGCAGGCGGTTTTATGTGCTTCTAATCCACTCAGTACGCAGGATGATGTAGCTGCTTCTTTGGTCAAAGATTATAAAATCCCGGTACTAGCCATTAACGGAGAGGATAATAAGACATATTACAGGCATTTGAACGCCGCTTTGAATTATAAGCCTAATATTACGATGGATGATGGAGCTGATTTGGTTTCGCTCCTACATTCTAAACGCCAGGCGCAAGCTAAAGAAATATGGGGCAGCACTGAAGAGACCACCACAGGCGTGATCAGATTGCGGGCTCTAGAGCAGCGCGGCTTACTAAAATTTCCGGTAGTGGCGGTCAACGATGCTCAGACAAAACATTTCTTTGATAATCGCTATGGCACTGGCCAGTCGACGATGGATGGCATTATTCGCGCCACCAATGTACTACTAGCAGGTAAGAATATAGTAGTTGTCGGTTATGGCTGGTGTGGCAAGGGAGCAGCGATGCGAGCGGAAGGATTGGGAGGCAAGATTATTGTTACTGAGATAGACCCTGTTAAAGCTTTGGAAGCTCGAATGGATGGTTATGACGTCATGCCGATTGCCCAGGCTGCTAAGGTCGGTGATATATTTGTGACGGTGACCGGAAATATTAATGTGATCGATGTCCCACATTTTAAGGCCATGAGAGATGGGGCGATAGTGTGTAATTCGGGTCATTTTAATGTGGAGCTGAATTTATCCGGTCTGGACAAAATTACTAAAAAGAAGCGAGAAGTAAGAGATTTTGTCGTTGAGCATACCTTGAGTAGTAATAAACGAGTTTATATTTTGGCCGAAGGTCGTTTGATAAACTTAGCCGCCGCTGAAGGACATCCGCCGACAGTCATGGATATGAGTTTTGCCAATCAGGCCTTGGCTGCTCAGTATGTGGTAGACAATCACGGCAAATTAGAGAAGAAAGTCTATGATGTGGCCGAAGCGGTTGATCAAAGAATTGCCCGTGTCAAACTTGAATCTATGGGCATCAAGATTGACACTTTAACCAAGGAACAAAAAAAGTACCTAGCCGATTGGGAACAGGGTACTTAATAAAGAAATTACAAATACCAAATTCCAAACAATTTCCAATTACCAAATTATAAAAGCGGGGCTTGGATATTGTGATTTGTAATTTGTTTGTAATTTGGAATTTTATTTTTCTACTTCATAGCCTTCTCTTTGCCATTCAACAAAACCATCCAATAAATTAATCGTATCCAGGTATCCTTCCTTAATTAGTTGTTTGACAACAATTTGACTGCGGTTACCAGCTTGATCGTAAACAATAATTTCTTTATCTCTCGGGATATCTTGGAGATTTTTAGCCACACCAGCGAAAGGGATATGTTTCGCGTTTTTGATGTGCCCAGCTTCATACTCTTCCTTTTCCCGGACGTCGAGAACGACTATGTCATCGTAAATTGTCAGCTTGTCATTTAATTCTTTGGCGTTGATATTTTTAACGGTAATGTCGTTACCAGTCATAATTGGGTAACCAGCTTCGGCCCAAGCGGTAACGCCGCCGTCTAATTTTTTGACATCAGTATAGCCAGAAGTTAACAGAATTTCCGCCGCTCGCGAACAAGATTCGCAACTTTCACCACTGTCGATAGCAATTATGGTTTTGTTTTTAGGTAATTCGGTAATTCTAGCGTTAAGTTCGTCTAGGGGAATGGAAATTGCCTGTGGTAAACTCGCTTTTATGTTATCATCGCGACTTTGTACATCCAATATGATCAATTCTTCCCCGGCAGTGATTGACCATTTTAATTCATCAACGTTGATTTCTGGAATGTTTAGTTGATCCTCGGCGTTTTCTTCAACGGAATTATCATTTTTGGATTCATTTTTTTCTGGCAACCAAAGTTTAACAATAAAAAAAGCAATTCCGGCCAAAGTTATTATTACCAGAAAAGCCAAAACGGCCGCATCGTGTTTGGTTTTGTTGGTAGGCATAGTATTTATAGTAAATCTTCTGGATTAATATCGACAATGCAGTCAGTTTGACCAGCCGCTGATAAGAGATCTAGGCTAGAATATTTAACTCCCGGTTTAATTTTACAGATAATATTCCAACGATATCTATTGCGTACCCGGGAGAAAAAAGCCGGAGCGGGGCCGAGCAATTCAATGGATAATTTATTTTTAAGTATAGCTTGTTTAGCTGCTACTGCCAAGGTGGTCGATTGTTCCTGAACTTTTTTGGCTGACTGGTGTTGGCAAATGATTTTTACTAAACGGCTATAAGGAGGGTAATTGAGAGCCTGGCGTTCTTTGATTTCCGCTTGGTAAAATTTGTGGTAGTCATGTTGAGCGGCTGCTTTAATAATTGCATTTTTAGGATTGTAGGTCTGTAAAACAACCTCACCGCGTTTCTCACCGCGCCCGGCCCGTCCGGCTACTTGGGTGATCATCTGGAAAGCTCGCTCGTTGCAACGGAAGTCAGGGAAATTAAAAAGGACATCGGCGGAAATAATACCTACTAGGTCAACATTAGGCAAATCCCAGCCTTTAGTTATCATCTGAGTGCCAATCAGAACATCGTATTTACCGGAAGCAAAATCGTGGAACAATTTATGATGAGCATTTTTTTGACTCATACTATCGTGGTCAGCCCGGGCGATTTTGGCTGCTGGGAATAGTTTTTGCAGTTCGTATTCAACTTTTTGGGTGCCGGTACCAAAATATTTAATAAACTGACTATCACACTCTGGACACAGGGTCGGGGAGCTAGTGCGGTAATTACAGTGGTGGCAAATTAAGTCTTGGTCAGCCGTGGGCGTTGATTGTAAGTGATAAGTGAGAGAGATACTACAATTGGGACACTCGACTACGTGGCCGCAGTCGCGACACATCACAAAAGTGGAGGCACCGCGCCGGTTAATGAAAAGCAAAGCCTGCTTTTTTTCTGCCAATACTTGTTCGAGTGTAGTAGCTAGTTTTTCACTAAAAATAGAATAGTTTCTTTTTTTAATCTCCTGGCGCATGTCTATAATCTCAACTTTGGGCAATTTGTCGCCACCAGCAAAGCGATGAGGAAGTTCTAGTAAAATATGTTTTTTGCTTTTAGCTTGGTAATAACTTTCTAAGCTGGGAGTGGCACTACCCAAAATAACAACTGAATGGGTCAGTTCAGCTAGCTTGAGGGCAACTTCGCGGGCGTGGTAGCGCGGTTGTTGATCATATTGTTTGTAGCTAGCGTCATGCTCTTCATCAACAATAATGAGACCGAGATTGGGGGTCGGGGCAAAGACAGCGGAGCGGGGGCCGATGATGATTTTAGCTTGGCCGGCGATGATTTTCCGCCACTCGGTGTATTTCTCGCCACCAGTCATTTTACTGTGGAGAATAGCCAGTTGGTCAGCGCCGAAGCGAGCGGCAAAACGTTCAATATTTTGCGGGGTGAGAGAAATTTCTGGAACAAGGAGGATTGTTTGTTTGTCTTTTTTAAGAACCTCCTGAATAGCCCGCATATAGATTTCTGTTTTACCAGAGCCGGTAACGCCGTGCAGGAGAAATGATTGATATTTGCTAGCGGCAAGGGCTTGCTCAACTGACTGGTATGCTTTGGCCTGGTAAGAAGTGAGGCGAGGGAATTTAGCGGTGGTCTGAGTGTGACTGACTCTCGCGGTTTCTTTTTTAGTCCTTTTTAGACGCGGCCAGAGCATAGTTTTAATCACTAGGCCCAGGGAAGTCTGATAATGTTTAGCTACCCACTTAGCCAGCTGGAGATGGGCTGGTGTTAGCACATTTTTTTCCTGGTAAATTTCGGTGATGGGTTTTACTTGATAAGGTAATTTTTTAGCGGTGGGTTTTTCTACTACAATTGCGCGCACCTGGCGGTTACGCAGGGGAACTAGCACTTCCTGGCCAGGCTGCAAATCTTCACCCGTCGGAGCCAAATAGGAAAAGACCTGATTTTTATCAGGCGGGATGTTGGTAGCAGGGATGACATCGATAATCAATTTACTCATATTTTTTCACCGTAAACCTGTAAATAGCAATTTTCTCTTCTTCCGGGTCAACTCCACATTTTTGGCAAACAGCCTCTAGCTGTCGTTCGACGGTATTAATGCCTTCCAGATCGGGCAGCAATAGCCCTGATTTACCAGAGTCTGTTTTAATGAGGACGCCGAATTTCTGGGGATCTAATTCTTGACTAGGATCTTTGACCAACTCTGGCCTGGTTAAGATGGAAACTTCGTAGGACAAATCGGGGAACTCAGTGGGCGTGATGGCCGAAAAGCGATAGTCATTGGTAGCCGCCGAAATAGCGTTTTCGATTATTTCTTTAGCTATACTCGGCTTAGTCGGTTCGTAAGTGCCGATACAACCACGCAGTTGTTCGCCATTTTTAATGGTCACAAAAACTCCGGCTTGGTGTTTGGTCATTTCCGCTGGTAAGTTTACTGGTAGGCGAATAGTTTTACCCTCTTTAAGGTAGGTTTCGATCGCTGTTTGAGCGAGTTTGACGTAAGGATTCATAGGGTATTGCTAATTTTGGTAACAAGGTAGCCCACTCCAAATGGTCCCTCGTAAGAAAGGATTTCTATATCATAATCGTTATCAGTCAATACGCCAAGCATAACACAGATGGAGCGTAGTCCGCATTCACCCGCCGCTTCGGTGAGATCTGGAGTGAGTTTAAGAATTTCGGGAGCGTTTTTTTCTTTCAATAACTTGACCAATAACTCATCGAACTCTTGTCCGCGGGGGCTATAACCGGCCGGCGCTTCTGGGGTTAAGCGATGAGAAAGATCACCGGAAGCGATTAAAGCGATTTTCTGCGCTGGTTCAGTGTTAATCACTCTTTTTATGATTTGCCCGTAGTGAAAATGGTCTCGAAGGGTATGGTCGGATAAACTAAGAACGACTATTTTTAGATCGTGGTAATTTCTGGCGAGATAATGAAGGGGAACAAGAGTGCCGTGATCTAGCTCGGGATTGTCTGAATGTTCGACTGGTATATTAACAGTAGTGGCAGCAGCAAATATTTTCTGAGCCAGGTCGGTATTGTTGTTAAATTCCATTTGGGTTTTGAAGTCACCGAAGTTCTGGAAATTACCGTGGAGCTGGGGGCTACTGTTAATAATAAAAGCATTGGGTGAAAAGGGGGCATGGGGGGAAATAATAATAACCGTGTCAGGCTGGACGCGTCGGAAATCTTTACCCAATTTTTTCATGGCTGCCACCGTCTGGGCAACATTTTTTAGTTCCTCTCCGCCGATGGTGGGGATGATAATGGGCGGATGCGGGGTGATGGCGGTGAAGGTGAGGGGCATAAAATTTAAAATATTTATTAAGGGTTTTCTCAGGCACATCGAGGGAAACCTATACTAGTTAACAATATCCAAACTTTCCCCACACTCCCGACACTTCCCATCCTTATCATATCTTTCCGCCATTATACCATGCCGCTCAATTGCTAGCTCGTCGCAGCGGGGACAAAGTGTGTTTTGTAGTTTGTCGTCGGGAACATTGCCGACATAAACGTATTTCAAGCCTGCTTTTTTACCCAGACTGTAAGTTTCATGTAGTTTTTTAATGGGTGTTGATGGTGCGTCAGTCATTTTATGCGCAGGATGAAAACGGGAAAGGTGCCAGGGGGTTTCCGAGCCGAGCTCGGTGGTGATGAAGTTAGCCAGGGCGGCGATTTCTTTACTCGAGTCATTAACAGTCGGAATAATCAAACTAGTGACCTCTACCCAGACTTTATTTTTTTTCATCAGCTTCAGAGTATCTAGCACTGGTTGCAATTTGGCTCCACAGACTTTGCGGTAGGTTTCGTTGTTAAAGGCTTTAAGGTCAATATTGATAGCGTTGAGATAGGGGACGAGCAGCTTGGTTGTGGCGGCGGTCATATAGCCATTACTGACAAAAATGTTTTTCAGACCACTCGCTTGAGCAAGCTTCATTGTGTCGAGAGCGTATTCGAGAAAGATAGTTGGTTCGGTGTAAGTGTAGGCGATGCTCTGACAATTGTGACGGAGGGCTTCTTCGACTACTGCTTTCGGTGGCATTGCTTGGCCGGGGATGGCACTGGTTTTAGAAAATAGACCAGCCGGATTGGATTGGGCAATATCAGCGTTTTGACAATTCTGGCAGCGAAAGTTACAGCCGACGGTGGCGATCGAGTAGCTCTGTGTGCCAGGTAAAAAATGATAAAGCGGTTTTTTCTCGATCGGGTCGATGTTGTGGGCAATGACTTTGCTGTAATTGAGGGTGTAGAGTGTACCGTCTTGATTTTCCCGCACACCACAAACACCGCGCTGGCTGGAGGCGATAATACAGCGGTGAGCACAAACGCCGCAGCGGACTTTGTCGTCGTCTAGTTTTTGCTGGAGGAGGGCTTCTGGCATAAGGTCGAATAATAAATATTATCTTTATTTTAGCATTGAGGGAGGTAAGAGCAAGCAGACAAAGATTCTTAATCTTTATTTGAGCTGCTGTCGGATGGCTGCTATAATGAATTTGTTAATTCAATGGTTGTGCCGTCGTTAAATCAACAATTATTTATGGTCTTAAAAATATTAGAGACAAAAGTAAATAAAATAACCACCCCCGAGGCTTTCGAACAGCTTCGCGCCTTTTTGCATTCGGAAAATCAACACTACCTGGTCACTACTAACCCCGAATTTATTATGGCGGCGCGGGAGGATGTTGAGTTTCGGGAAATTATCAATCAGGCTGATATTTCCATCCCGGATGGTGTTGGTTTGCTTTGGGCAGCTAAGTTTCATTCGTTGCCGGCTGCGTCAAATAAATTATGGCGCGTTTTCCAAGCTGCCGGGCAAGTAATTTACACCGGCGCCAGCTTAGTTTTCTATCCCCGTTATTGTCGAGGAGTATTGCCCGAGCGGATTTCGGGAACGGATTTAATCCGGCCTCTCGCTCAGCTTTGTGCTCAGGCAGGAAAGTCGTTGTATTTATTGGGAGGACGTTTACGAGTGGGGGGTAAGACAGCCGCGATACTACAAAAGGAATTCCCGGGATTGAAAATTGCGGGCACTTATGAAGGGGAGGCTTTGTCTGCTGGCGATCAAAAAGCTCATCAGCGCATCAACAAAGCTCAACCGGACGTTCTTCTCGTCGCCTATGGTCACCCCAAACAAGAAAAATGGGTTGCGCGTAATTTGGCCAAGCTGCCGAGCGTAAAGATAGCGATCGGAGTAGGGGGTGCTTATGATTTTATTGCTGGTAAGGTACAACGGGCGCCGAAAATAATGCGTAGTCTTGGGCTGGAGTGGCTCTGGCGTCTAATTAAACAACCGCAGCGAGTGGGGAGGATATTCACAGCCACAATCAAATTTATTTGGGCGGTTTATCAAGAAAAAATTCGCCAACCATGAAAACTCCGATTGTCACCAAAAATCTTCCCTCTGTTGGGGAGTGGTATCAATAGTTGGGTAAGGAGAAATTGTCACAGCAATTACGTCAGGAAGATGAAACTCGCGACCAAAGATTAGCCCTCCTTCATCAAGAGATAGGTTTTCCTTTTCTTGAGCCCGATATTTTTCCGGCCGCCGAAATGATGGAGAAATCTCCTCGCTTTGTCAAATTTCTCCGGCAAAATGGTGACCGACTTTGCGCCATGCGTCTCATCCCCCAAGATAAGTCACTGCCCAAATTGCGCAATCGGGGACTCTCGGTACAAGAATGTTATGACACTTGGTTTAAAAAACTAAAAATTGACCCTAGTCAGTACACTGTTTATATTCCACCGCATTCCAATAAAACGTCCTGGTCAGCTATTTTTGTGGTCAGCGCGGGCGGGGTTTTTGGTGATATTTTAGTTTGCCAAAACACTGACGTGCGTTTTTTACCCCTGATGAAAAAAGCCGGAGCAATCGTTACTGATCAAGGCGGTCTTCTTAGTCACGCAGCGATTGTTGCTCGGGAGCTTAAAAAGCCTTGTTTGGTGGGTACTAAGAGCGCCACTAAAGATTTACAAACTGGGGATATGATAAGGGTTGGTGCTCAGCAGGGAATAGTGGTAAAATTAAATCGAAGTTAAATTTGTAAATAATTAAAAACAAAAACTATGTGCAGAAAACATTCGCTGGTTTTGAGTTGTTTGGTGGGGGGTCTGTTAGTGTTGCTTGTCCCGGCTCTTACTCTGGCTGCTTATGGTGACAGTCGCACCGCTATTGGTAAAACCTACGCTGGAGATGGTGAGGATGCCACCGAAGCCTATCTCGATACTCCGCAAGGCTTCTCGATGGATGTTAATGGTAATATCTTTATTGCGGATACAACCAATAATGTTATCCGTAAAATAGATGGCCAGACCAACACAATCGAAAAATACGCTGGCACCGGTGAATTTGGTAGTCAAGATGGCTTTCGACATTACGCTCAATTAGGTTATCCGGAAGACGTGGTAGTCGATAGTTTAGGCCGAGTGTTTATTGCTGATACTTTAAATAGCCGCATCCGTAAAATCGATGGTGACAATGTTTCGACGATTGTGGGCGATGGCCTGTCTCGACCCAAAGGCTTGATGATTCGCGGTGACGATCTCTTCATTGCTGATACGGGCAACAATCGTGTTCTTCGCACCAAAGTAAATGGCGGTCCAGTAATTGAAGTAGCGGGAAATTTTGATACACCAACTAAGATGACTTGGCGGGGTCAATTTATTTATGTTCTCCAGGCGGGAAATAATAGTATTGAACAAGTTGATCTTTTTGGTCAATCAGAGCGGGAACGAATCGCTGGTGGTTTTGCTGACCTGGGCGGTATCAAAGTGTATGGGACTGATCTCTACGCGGTGGCGGGAGCGCAGGGTGTGTGGCATGAACTTCATAAAGTTGATCTGACAACCAAAGAAACAACATTAGTTAAGAGGCAACGCGAATCAGAGCTGCTCAATTGGGCCTCCGATCTGCTATTTAAAAAAGAAGTTGCGTCCGGTGGGGAAGTAACGGACGTCAGTATGTACGTGCTTTATAAGGGCGGTTCCAGTATTTACTCGATGGCTCTAGACGGTACCGATCAACAACACGTAGCGGGCAAGCATCGTTACGGTAATGAATTTGGCGCGCGTGACTTGGCTCTTCTCGGCCGACCACAAGCGCTTGAATTATCAGCTGATGGTTATAAACTCTTTATTTCTGAAAATAACAAAATAGCTGAGTACAATCTTATTACTAATGAATTGAGTGAGGTTGCTGGTCATGCTATGGATAGCTACACCGAGGGTACAGGTTCAGCGGTACGTTTCAGTGACGTAACAGATATGGCGGCTTCCAGCGATGGCAAGACTCTTTACGTGGTTGATCGCAATAATCATCGGATCCGTAAGCTCGACGTAACCACTGGCACGACAACTTACATTACTGGAGCGGGCGAGATCAACGCTTACAATTCTGATAACGGCTATCAAGAAGGTGGCCCTTGTCCGGATACTTTTGAGGCGGGAGTAGCGGGCTGTGCTTACTTTAATCGTCCCACGGGCATCGCACTGTCACCGGATGAAAGCACTTTGTATATTGCTGAGGGCTCAGGTAACCGGATTCGCGCGGTTGATGTTGATACTGGCTATACTTCTCACATCGCCGGAACAGGAGAAGCTGGTAATGTGAATGGCTTTGGTCCGTGGGCGAAGTTTAATGGTCCTTTTACGATTGCTATCGCCGATGATGGCCGCACTCTCTATATCGCTGACAAATACAATCATTCGATTAAGGAAATAAATATTGAGACTAAGAATGTTACCACTTTGGTAAATGCCTCCGGTCTACCTGGCTATCAAGAAGGCCATGTTTCACAAGCTAAGCTGTTTATTCCGGAATACATTGAAGTAGGAGCCAATGGCGATATCTTCTTTAGCGAGGCTGGTAACTTACGAGTACGAGCGGTTAATGTTGCTTCCCGTCATACTCGACTTGTCTCGGGCTCAGGTACCCGTGGGCTAGCCAATGGCGATAAAGACACTGCTCGTTGGACAGGTCCGAAGGGAATGGCCGTGCGTGACGACTGGTTGTTTGTGACGGATTTCTACAGTGATCGAGTTAAGTTGGTGAATCTGCGGTAAAAGGGCGGTGGCCTTTCAATCTACATATGAGCAAAATCACCCGAAAATGCATCTCCTACGCTGACTTTGGACGGTTGATGGATCAGCTAGTTGAGAGATTAAAGCAGGAAAAATTTACTCATATTTACGGTCCGGCGCGCGGGGCGTGGCCGATTGCTACCCATCTCTCAAATTATTTTGTGGAGACCAAATTAATTGAACAGCTGGATAAGTCGGCCGTTGCTTCTGGCGAAGTTAAGGCCACTAAAATCTTAGTAGTCGATGATGTTTGTGATTCCGGGGAAACATTGAAAAATGTCTCTAACAAAATGCAGAAGTTAGGTTATAATTTCCTAACGGCTGTTTTGCATACTAAACCGCGACGATCGATCGATCCTGACATTTATCTTGAGGAAGTGTCAAATGATATTTGGCTGAATTATCCCTGGGAGAAGTCTGACGCCGAGATCAACAAGGATTATATGTTTAAGAAATAACTCATGTCCGTTCGTACGCGCTTTGCGCCTTCACCAACTGGCAGCCCTCACATCGGCAACATCCGCTCCGCCTTGTTTGCTTGGCTTTTTGCCCGGCATAATCAGGGGGAATTTATTGTGCGAATTGAGGACACAGATCGTACGCGTCTGGTGGAAGGTAGTATCGAAAAGATTAAAGAGAGCTTAGATTTCCTTGGTCTTGATTATGATGAGGGACTAGATAAGGGAGGGGAGTATGGTCCTTACGTCCAATCACAGCGACAGGATTTATACAAAAAGTATGCTTACAAATTAGTTGAGGGCAAGAAGGCCTATCATTGTTTTTGCATTCCCGAGCGGCTGGATGAAATGCGCCAAGAGCAACAGAAGAACAAACAAGCGCCAAAATATGATCGCCGCTGTCTACAATTGTCCGAGGCGGAAATCAAGGAGAAGCTAGCAGCTGGCGAGCCGCACGTCATTCGCTTCCAGATTCCCGAGGGTATTACTGCTTTTAAGGATATTGTTCACGGCAAGATGTCGATTAAAAATGATACCCTTGATGATCAGGTTATTCTTAAGTCTGATGGTTTTCCGACCTATCACTTAGCAGTAGTGGCTGACGATCACTTGATGAAGATTACCCACGTTATTCGAGCAGAGGAGTGGTTGCCATCTACTCCCAAGCATATTTTGCTTTATCAGGCTTTCAATTGGGACGCGCCGGAGTTTGCTCATTTGCCAATGATTTTGGGCTCAGATAAGAAAAAATTAGGTAAACGTCACGGGGCGACTGCTTTTTTGGATTACAAAGAGCAGGGCTACTTACCAGAGGCACTGATTAATTTTATGGTCTTCCTTGGTTGGAATCCTAAGAGCGAGCGAGAGAAGTTTTCACTTGAAGAATTGGTGAAGGAATTCGATTTAGCCAATGTTAATCGAGCCGGGGCGATTTTTGATATCGAAAAGCTAGATTCGATTAATGGCCAATATATTCGGGAAATGTCAGTTGATGGTTTTGCGAAAAAATGTTTACCATTTTTAGAAAAAGCCGGAGTCAAGGTAGGGGACTATGATGCTGAATATACTAAACAAGCCGTGGCCCTCGAACAGAAACGTATCCGAAAGTTTTCCGAAATTGCTGAGGCAGTTGAATATTTTTTTTCCGATGAATTAAAATATGGCGCTGATCTATTAGTCTGGAAGAAAATGGAACGGGCAGATGTAAAGCCAAGCCTAGAAAGAAGTTTGGCATTTTACGAAAATCTTACAGACAAAGATTTCGCTACGGAAAACTTAGAAAAAGTTACCAAAGAATATATTAAGCAAGAAGGGATTAATACCGGCGAGCTGCTCTGGCCACTGCGAGTAGCCTTATGTGGTCGGCAAAATAGTCCTAGCCCGTTTGAAATTGCGGGTGTGTTGGGGAAGGAAAAAGTACTGGTTAGAATCGAGGCAGCCATAAAAAAGCTTGACATTTGATTTTGACATTTATATAATAGTGTGATATACTGTTAAGTGAAATGAAGGAAAATATTTGTAAAACAAATCGCAAATTTAGTCCCTCGCTTGTTTTAATACTGAGCGCCTTTTTGTTGCTTTGCCCATTTTATAGTGGGAAAGTACTTTTAGCAGAGGACGATGTTGATGAGCTCAATCAAGATGTCAGCCAGCGTCAGAAGGAGATCAACGAGTTAGAAAAGCAAGTTTCTACTATCGAAGACGAGATTTCCAAGAAACAACAGGAAGAACAGAGCTTAAACAATCAAATTTCTGTTTTAGATGGCGAGATTAAGAAGACAGAAACCAAAATTCAGGAAACGGAATTAAAGATCGATACTACTAAGAAAGAAATTACTGTCAAAGAGGGAGAAATTAAGCAAAAAGAGGCGGAGATTAATAAGCAAAAGGAAGTCCTGGCTGAGTTTATCCGCATTATGTATCAGCAGGATCAGAAATCAACGGTAGAAATGATGTTTTCCAATAAGTCTTTCTCCGACTACTTGAATGAGATGCAGAATACAGAGACACTGGAGAATAAAGGACAAGAAGTATTGGAAGTAGTAAAACAATTGAAGCAGGACTTAGCTTGGCAAAAGCAGGTACTAGAGGCTAAACGAGATTCTTTACAGGGGCTATCTGATAAATTAGATATAAGTAAGAGTAATCTTGATGAAGAGAAAGAGAATAAACAGCAGATATTGAGTGAGACCCAAGCTCAGGAGGATAAGTATCAAGCTTTATTGGAAAAGGCACGCCAGGAACAGGAAAATATTAACGTTGAGATTAGGGATTTGGAACGAGAGATCAGGAAGCAGCTGGCCAATAGACACGAGGAATCCAATAATCAGTGGGATCAGATAAAAGGAGATGGGACATTATCCTGGCCAGTTAATCCTTACAAAGGTATTTCGGCTTATTTTATGGATCC
>JBDRPV010000124.1:0-16705 GCA_043826745.1 Parcubacteria group bacterium | reverse complement strand
ATATAGGCCAGCAGAGAATGGTGCCCGTCAAATAAAACCCATTCTGCGGCGGCGGTTTTAACTAATTTGATATTAGGCATTCTATTGATATGGAGGATATCATCTCCGGATTCTATCTTTTGAACCATTCTTTTTATTTGCGCCACATCTTTAATTCCATCATTATTATGCAAATTTATAATATTTTTTAAATCAGTTTTATGTTTGACTGGTCTAGTCTCTATCTTCAGCTCATCTTTTAGAAATATATTATTTTCAAAATAATCTACCGTATTGTAGATTGTTTTTATTGTTGCTGAAATCGGGACGCGAGATTTAGAGATGTTGATTAAATTATCGCAGTTAGACTTTACGGGGGTGATCAATTTTACAATTCTATTTTTCATTGTTCACTGCTTTTTCATAAAAAATGACCTCTTATTCAAAAGGTTAAATTCGAAACGGGGACTACGGGACGATTTTAGAACTCTTAATTGGCGAGAAGTAGCGGATAATTTGGCTTTAATTTAGAATTAGGCTTGCCTCACAGTGCCAGACTTGGGTCATTGGTATGTATTAGGATTATGATTTCTAGTTCATATTCTTTAATGGAATATATCTAACACTATTAACATCAGTGATGTCAGGAATTTCACACACCACCCTACCGGCTATATGAAACTCATTTTTAACGATGATTGGTTTGTGCTTAGGGTCATTAGATTCTGGAGTTAGAACATAAGCATTCTTACCCTTATGTAATGTTTTGATGGTAGCTAAGCCATCTAATATAGCTACGACCTTATCTCCACTCTCGTAAGCGTCTAACTTTTCTACCAGCACGATAGACTTATCACTGATGTTTGCTTTGTTCATTGAGGTGCCAGAAGTTTTTAGGAGGAAGTAACTATGTTTATTGTAGTTATCTAGTAGGTTTACATCTACTGGCAGATACTCCTCTATATTATCATCAGCAAAGAAAGCGGGCGTACCACAAGAGGCAGTTCCCAGTAGGGGAATGAGCTCAGTCTGGCCATCTATATCTTTAAAATCTTCAACTAATTTAATACTTCTGGGAGTGTTGTCTTTTTTTATATATCCTTTTGTCTTTAGGACATCTAAGTATTGGAATACTGATCTAGTAGATTTAAACTTTAACTCATTCTGTATCTCGGTGGTTAAGGGAGCCATATTATTTTTCTCAATATAGTCTGAAATGTAATCAAGGATCACTTTTTGTTTTCTGGTTAAAGAGGTCTTGCTCATTTTTTTATGTTAGTATATTGTGGATATATTAAATATACTAAAGTAAAAATGTATGTCAAGGGAAATCAATATCGGGTACAAAAAATAGATGGACTACCACCCCACGGCGAGCAATTTTTTGTTACCAAAAATTTCGACCGATCCCATCCCCTCCAATCAAAAAAAGGCTTAAACAAGCCTTAATTTTCTGGCGGGACAAAAAAAGGGGGGGGCTGATAAGGCTAATCTGTCTAATCAGCTAATAGCATTTATGTTAGTCGAGTCTTTTAAAAAAATGGTATAATAAAAACAATAAAGTATTAATAAAAATAAGATGGGAAAAATTAAAATTCTATTATTGTTTTTGTTGATTCTTTTTCTTGCAAAAAATGTTGAAGCGGCTTTTGATTTTGCAGTATACGGCGATAGTCGTACTGGTCATGGTTTTCATCAGGCAATCGTTGATCAGATTACAGTCAAAGATCCAGATTTTGTCTTACATACTGGAGATTTTGTTGGGTCAGGAGGACAAGTGGCTGATTGGACAATGTTCCAAAGTATTGCTTCACCCTTGCTTTCAAAAACACCACCCTTAGGGTTAACACGAAGTTTTTTTCCAGCAATTGGTAATCACGATCTGCCAATCGCTAATTATTTTTCTGTTTTTAGTATGAGTGATTATTATTACTCTTTTGAATATGAGGATTTTCATTTTGTTGTTTTAGATGCCGAACAGTCATATTCGGTGGGGAGTATACAATACAATTGGTTGTCATCTGATTTGAGCAGTGTGCAAAATAAAAATATAATTGTATCGCTTCATCGGCCAGCTTATAGTTCTGGGGCTCATGGTTCGGATTCAGGGATTATTAATAATTTAGTGCCACTTTTTGAGCGATATGGAGTTAGATTTGTTTTTTCAGGCCATGACCATATTTATGAACGAAGCTTTCCTGTATATCAGGGCGCGGTTAATAATAGAAACGGTGTAATTTATATAGTCGCTGGTGCTGGCGGGGCACCTTTGTATAACATTACTCCAGGAAATTGGTGGACAGCTGAAGCAGAAAGTGCGTATAGTTTTGTATACTTGCAGATTACTCCAACTAGCTTTACTGGACAGACAATTGATAGAAGCGGAAATGTTTTTGACAGTTTTGAAATTGCCAGCACAGATATTGAAAATCATAGTATTTCAGTTAATTCCGGAGCATCAGTTACTAATTCGCGCGATGTTACTCTTTCTTTTTCCGCCTCTGAGACACCTTTTCAAATGATAATTTCCGAAGATCAGAATTTTTCTGGCAGTGCTTGGGAAACATACAGCACCACCAAGCATTTTACCTTGTCTTCAGGCGATGGTACAAAAACCGTCTATGCTAAATTCAGAGACCAACAGTATGGGGAGACTAGTGTTGTCAATGACACTATTATTTTAGACACCACTTCTCCCGTTGTTTCTTCTTCTAATACCTCAGCAAATGAAATAGGATTAGAGGGGATAGCTAGAGATACCAATATTGACTTTACTATTGAAGATTCAGGATCAGACATTGCCATTGATACTTTAGATATATCTATCAATGATATTGATGCTACAGCAGGTGGTTCCTGCCAAGACGGCTATTCTTGTTCTATGGAACAGGTTAATTCTTATGATATTTCTATTAATCCAGACAATGATTTTCAATATAACCAAAAAGTAACTGTAGATGTGAGTGTTAATGATAATCAAGGCAACACCCTTTCTACCTCTTGGATTTTTACAGTAGAAGGCTCCACCCTCTCTCCTAAAATCCTCACCACCTCCGGTCCGGGTGAAGTAACACGCCTACAAGCCTATTCGAAAGCAACTACTGATGGCTCTAATTCTCTTCTCGAGGAAGATATAACAGGCCTCTTCCCAGACTCCTATCTAGGAGGTGCTGGTATTGTTCCCATAGATCAAAATAACAATGATGTCCTTGATCAATTTCTGATCTTTGCCAGAGAAAATGGTGGTCCCCAAGCTAGAGTCATGGGTCTCAGTTCAGACGGTTCTACTGTTCTCGGAGGCCAACAATTTGTTTTCCAAAATCCAGACGATACCTCAGGTACCAGCTCTATTAGAGATGGATTATCAGCCACTTCTGGTGACTTTGACAATGACGGCTATCAAGATGATGCTGCCTTCTGTCTCACTGGAGATTACAATCCTCACGTTAAAGTCTATACTGATGTTTCGGGCATAGATGACTGGAATCTACTCAATCAATTTACAGTTCCCAATATAGGTGCCACTGGTTGTAATCTAGGTACTTTCCAATATGACACAGAAGCAGAAGAGCTACTTATTACCTCTAATCATGGTCCAGCCACTCCTAATGTCTATATCTATACCGTGGGTGGCACAGAAAAAGCAGCTTTTCAAGCCTATGATGATCCTATAAATCAAGGACTCACTGCAACTGGCGTCGGAGAGCGAATCTATACCACCCCTAATAATGGTTCTTCTCATGTTAGAGCTTTCGATAGTCAAGGAGAAGCAAAGAACTTCTGGTGGGTATACGAACAACATGTTAGGGGGGACTTTACTATCCAAGCGGCCCAATTAGACCCCTCAGATGATAAACAAGAATTACTCATATCCCCCGTGGGCTCTAATGGCCCTCATATCCTAGGCTATAGAGCCTCTGGAGTGCAAAAATCCACTCCTAATTTCTTTGCCTTTAGTGATCCTACTCTTAGAAATGGAGCAGGGGTAGCAGTAATAGAGAATTGGCATGGGGTGAATTAAATAGTCGCGTTTATATAAAATCGGTCTAATTAGGCCGATTTTTGTTTACTCTGGTAGTTTATTCGATTCATCCCCACCCATCAAAAAAAGGCTTAAACAAGCCTTAAAATGATGGCGGGCCCGACCGGATTTGAACCGGCGATCTTTGCCGTGACAGGGCAACGTGATAAACCGCTACACTACGGGCCCACGAATTTTTATGAATTCTTCAAACACTTTTTTCTTTCTGGCAAGGAACAAATCATTCATTAAATCCTGATACATAAAAGTATAAAGTTTGATACTATCAACGACGCTATAGTTTAAACGGTAAGCTCTACTATGATAACCGATACCCCCTTTTAATTCCAGTCTTTCGGTGAGTAATCTCTTTATAGAACGCAAGAAGTATTCACCTTTCGAAGTAAAAACGGTTACTAGGGTCAATATTGGCTGGCTGTGGTTCTTTTTGTGGCTATAACCACACCAGACATTACCGTCTCCATCGAAATACCCTCTTAGGAAATTTCGGAAACAGTTATTTGGCACATCGGGCATTATTTCATGTCCAGTTTTCCTTGGTTTAACGCCCAGCTTTAACAAATCACTAAACATTTTTTTACTGCCAATCTGCAATCTGTAAACTTTTTTCTGATGAGGTAAAACCTTCTCCCCGATTTTATGATTGGAATTTAGTACCTCTCTTATTTTAAACAGCAAATCTCCATCAGTAATGTGAAAGTCCAAGTATTTCGAACCCCTGGGATTTACTGTCATGCTGCCGTCGGCGATGAAAAATCCCAAAACATAAGCCATTTCTGCTGACCAAACTGCAAAAAAATCCTCATTTTTCTCTTTGAAAATAGGCATGTTATACCTCCCTCCTAAATTTTCTTATACCAGGGGTGGGATTCGAACCCACGACCTCAAGTTTATGATTCTCGTGCTCTAACCGACTGAGCTACCCTGGCTCTAAAACAACCACCTAACCCAACTGGTGGTGATTATATAAACCCTGATATTCTTAGTTGCGGCGACCCCGATTGGATCTGCCTGCGGCAGGCAGATCGGGACGACTTCACAGATTGATAACTTGGTTGCGGGGGCTGGATTTGAACCAGCGACCTCGAGGTTATGAGCCTCGCGAGCTACCAAACTGCTCTACCCCGCTATGATATAATTTACTAAACTTAAACAACTAGACTTATCAACAGCCTAGAATTCATTATAGTCGCGTTAAGGTAGCAGTCAAGCCTTAAAATCTAACCGACTATTTCATAATGCGACCCTGCCTGGTCTTTCACTACCTCAATTCGAGTAGCGAAAGCGTTTTTGAGCTCCTGAATATGAGTAATCACCAGAATTTTAGCAAAATCATCAGAAATAGAATTGATTGCTTCGATTATACTTTCCCGCCCGGCGTTATCTTGCGTACCAAATCCCTCGTCAATTACCAGAAATTGCAACTTAGCCCCCGCCCGATTGGCTAACAATTTAGATAGAGCGATCCGAATAGCAAAATTAATTCGGTAAGCTTCGCCCCCGGAAAACATTTCGTAGTTTTTTACTCCCATTTCATCGTTAATAATAATATCTAGTGTTTCCATCACGTCAGTACCGGTCTTTTTTTGTCGTTGAGTCAAAAAGTGCACTTGCATGCGGCCATCAGTCATTTTATTGAGCAGTTTATTAGCCTCCTCTTCAATTTCCGGGATAGCAGTCTCAATGATCATTGCCTGGATACCACTTTTACCAAAAGCTACCATTAGTTCTTCGTACTGAGATTTTTCAGCTGTTAGGCGATTCAATTCGACTCTTTGTTTTTTGACTGCTTGGGCTATGGTTTTGAGGCGAGTCAATTTTTCTTGGAGAGCGCCAGCTTGAGCTTGGATACCAGCGGTATCGGTGCGCAAACTATCCAACTTTCGTTGTTTTACCTGAGCCAAATTTTTTAATCCAGTAATTTCTCCTTGATCAAAGTCTAATTTTTTTCTCGCCGCCATCGTTTTTTGTTGTTCTTTAACCTTGCTGGCTTTGGCTTGACCGATCTTTTGTAAATTATCCTGGCCGCGAGCAATATTTTCTCGCACCCGTTCTAATTTGGTTTTCTGTTGTTCATAATCATCCAGCTTTTTAATGCTGGCCTTAATTTTTTGGTGTTCAGCCGTTTGGTATTCAAATCGGGCTAGTTCGGTTTTAATCTTGGTTAGTTGTTGCTCTTGGTGTTTGATTTGAGAATCTTTAGGCTGAGCTTGATCTAGTAATTTTATCTTAACTTGGAGGGCTTTAATTTCTATATTTGCCTGATCAATTTTCTGGCGCTGAGTTTGTAAATTTAATAATTCAGCTTCAAACGGAGCTTTGTTGGCTAGCTCTTTCCGTAAATCTTGGTGCTGAGAGGTAAGATCTTTTATTTCCGATTGCTGTCTGGCGATTTTAGCCTGTGCCACTTGGTATTTCTGAACCGCTTGCTGGCGCTCTAGTTTCAGGTCGGCAATAATTTTCTGACGGTGACTGCTAGTTAGCTTTTGTTTACAGAGAGGGCAATCAGCTTGGCGAGTCGTTTGCAAGGTGGCAATTCGTACCTTAATTTTCTGACCCTGTTCAGTGATTTGTCCCAGGAGCAATTTACTTTGTGCCAGCTTAGTTTTAAGGGTTTGTATTTTCTGTTCTAGTCGCTCACTGCTGGTCTCCGCTTGTCGTATCTGCGCGACTTGTTTGGCTAGTCGACTAATATTTTGGGTAATTGTTTCTTTTTGGTTGACCTGAGTCGTTAAAAATTTAACTTTTTCTACTAGTTGACCCCGAGCCAACATATCTTTAGCCTGGTGGGCTGACACGATTTGTTCGAGAGAAGTTTGTTGACTCAATAATTCGTTTTTCCGGGCTAGTAACTCGTTTAATTTTTCATCTTGCTGACGGTAGTCTATCAGTTTTTGGTAATTAGCGTTAATTATTTTATCTTGGGACAGGAAATTTTGTTCGTCACGCAAAGCATTCTTCTGTTCTTGATAATCTTGCTCCAATTGAGAAATATCCTTTTGATATAAGGTCAAGCGTTCATCCAAATGTTGCGCTTTGGTTAAATTAGCTTCTTGCCCCTCTTTTTGCTTATTTAATTGAGTCAATTCTTGCTCGAGCTTTTTAATTTGGGTATTCGATTTCTGCAAAGCTTCGGTAGCTGTTTTCGTTTCGGTCGCTAAATCCTTTTTATCTTTAATATCCTCTTGGGCGAATTCCAGTTGTTGCTCTAAGCCAGC
The DNA here is from genome assembly GCA_043826745.1 of Parcubacteria group bacterium. Classification (GTDB taxonomy): domain Bacteria; phylum Patescibacteriota; class JABMPQ01; order JABMPQ01; family JABMPQ01; genus JABMPQ01. The sequence continues at coordinate 9,466 of JBDRPV010000124.1, read as the reverse complement.
GATACGTATAGCCAGTTCTTTAATCTTGGCTTTGGCTTTATCAACCAACTGATCGTAATAAGCCAAATTTAGAATATCAGCCAGCACCTTTTTACGCTCTTGCGGTTTTTTGAGAGTAAATTCATCTGCTTTGCCCTGACGCAGGAAAGCAGAATTAACAAAAGTCTCGTAGCTCATTTTGAGAGTGTCGGTGATAATAGCTTGCGTTTCATTTTTACTGGTGCCAGCTAAGGAGCGCCATTTATCTGGTAAAGTTGTTTGTTTTTTTGGAGCTGACTTGGTCGTTACTCCACTGCTCACCATAAAATCCAAACTACTTTGCCCGCGGCCTTTCAGGGTGCGTTTGCGAGTAACGCGGTAAAGTGATCGTCCCAGTTTGAATTCAAAATCAACCCACATTTGTTGGTGGCCGTGACGAATGAGATCATCATCGGAAGCGGCGCGTGATTTGCCCCACAAGACCCAGGTGACCGCTTCGAGCAGGGAGCTCTTGCCGACGCCGTTGGCCCCAGTCAAGCAGGCTAACTCCAAACCGCGAAAATCCAGCGGCTCCACTTCTTGTCCGTAGGAAAGAAAATTATATAATTGTAGTTTCTGGGGGATCATATGTTTGTTGAAGGGTCGACATTATGCTCTTTCTGGTTGCGGAATTTAATCCCGCCTTGGCGGGGCTCGTCACTTCGCAGCGGGGCTCAGACATCCGCAACGGGCGAAAAAGAACAATATCAACCCTCTGCTAACTTCACGTTAATTCTCAGCATCAATGAGTTTTTTAGCTAATATTTGTAAACTCTGGATTTGCTTTTTGGTTCTCCCTTTAGTTGATAAATATTTTGTCAAAGCTTGCTCGGGAGCCACTTGTTCGATATTTTCCAGATGGGTAGCGAGGCGGGTGGTAGTAATGATTTCTTTGTTAATGCCAGCTATATAGTGAGCGTTTTCTAGGCTGGCGTGGATTTTATCATTATCAATCAAGCCCAATGTCGATTCAGGCAAAGTGAGGTTGATTTTAACGATAGCCTCCTCGAGTTGTTTCTGCCCGATAGCAGCACAAATTTTACCAGTAGGGTTTTTATCTTTCTCTGTCAGGCTAATATTAATAGCGATAAATTTACGGGCGGGGGTAGGAATAAACTTGTAAGTAGTTTTTTGCTGGGGCTTGATCTCTGCCAGCACAAATCCTTTGGCTTCTTTAGCCTCGCCAAAATCAACCCGTTCGATACTGCCGGAGTAAATAACTGGTGGATCATTTTTTAGCACTTGATGTTGGTGCAGGTGACCGAGAGCGACGTAGTTCCAAGGTTTGGTTAGTGCTGCCTGAGACAAAACGACATCATCACCAATATAGACTTTACGTTCAGCACCAAAAGAAGCGCCCGCTACAGTAGCATGAGCGACTAGAGCGGCTGGCTGTTTCTGATCTACTTGATTGCCTAAGTCTTTAACGATCTTGGTCAGCTGACGAGTCATTAGTTGGTGGACTTCATCAATCGTTTTCGCTTGGTAGTCGTTCTTAGTTGCTAGTTTACTCTTAGTTATCCAGGGGAGAGTGGCGATTTGGAAAATTTGCCGGCTACGTCCTGATTTTTTTAGTTGCCAACCAATTTTGGTTTTAGCAAAAGTAAGTAATTCCGGCTCTTGCGAAATGTAAACATTATCTACAGCTAGCGTTTTGTAAATTTCCAGCGAGTCAGCTTTGCCGGTGGCGTTGGGTAGATCATGATTGCCGATTACCATAATTACGGGAATACCAGCCGCCGCTACTTTTTTAATCCGTTTGGCAAATTCGCGCTGTTGAGTGGGGGAGGGCTCGCGAGTTTTGAAGGCGTCACCAGCGAAGAGAAAAAAATCGACTTTGTTTTTGAGAGCTTGCTCCACTACAAAATCAAAACTACGCAGAAAATCACCGTAGCGTGAATTAAGTCCCGTTTCTCGATCAACTGTGCCGTAATTTTTCATGCCGAGATGAATGTCGGCGACGTGGAGTATTTTGGGCATACAATTATTTTTGAGAGTTGGCATTGTGATTTATCGCAGTTGCAGATGTCTGAGCCCCGATGCTTTTGATCGGGGCGAGTTCTGCAGCCAGAAAAATTATAATGCCAACTCTCTACCAATCCTTTTACCAGTATGACATGACTTGTTGGATATTTCCAATGAGAATTGAGTGGATGAGACCGGGATAGAATGCTAATAAATTGGGGAAATCTCTTGACAGTTTGTAGCTTTTTGCAATAATGTTACGAAGCTAGGTTGATCACCTTTGCGTCCCTCCTCGCAAAGTGTGTGACACCTAGCTTCTTTAATTAAAAGGTGATTTCCGGGCGATATTATAAGCGAGCGCGAGCTCGTTTTTTGGTAAAAAAATAATCTCTACTGGTCGCGGATGGATGGGCAGATAGCTCATACACCCGCGTTCAGCAGGGATTAGTTCACACCGACAGATTATGGCGAGAGATGACGCATGTAATAATTATAGGCGCTCTCATCACCATAATCTGTAAGTGCGAAGATTCTTGAGGAAGACGTCCAACGCCAGTTTGAGATAGAGACGCTGGACGTCTCCGGTGGTAGTTAGGCAGTGGCTGTCACCTGTCCGCGACGGCGGGCTAGTTCAGACCCAATGAGCTCGTAAGCTCGCTCCTGGCACAATGATTTTTCACTACCATCATTATCCAGGCTACCTTCTACCGAACAAAGAGCAGAATAAAGATCACTCTCGGAAAAACGGGTTAGCCGCTTTTCCAGAAAATTTAGTTTCATTCGATTGAAGCAACTCATCTTCGTTACTTAGTTAGTAAAGTGCAAAGGATACGAGTACTTGCTCTTATCCTTTCCGCGGAGTACAAACTGTCATTCGTGCTCCTGGGAAAAATATCACCGAAATTGATTGTCTTATTTATTTTACGTCTCTCTATATTAGCTGATATATTATACCATATCTACAGAATATGTCAAGGGATTTGGGGTGGGGGATAGGGTAAAATGGTGATTTAGGGCTTAAAATAGGGAAACAAAGATATTGTAAATATCCAGATTTTTACAAAATATTAGCAAAAACTGCTTTAATAATCTAAATATTTTAATCCGAAAAATATCAACAAAACCCTCTAATATAACTAAAACTCCCTTTGCTAATTGCACAAAATATGCTAAATTTAGATAAGAATGTTAACGGTGGACATCTATTTTTTGTTTAAAGAAAATAAACACTATGCTGAGTAAGCCAGCTAAAAAACGCCAGCCAGCTAAGCAGTCAGTCGCAACTAAAAAGCCAACTGCTGCGGATAAATCTAAAACCCAGAGCTCATATTCGGCCAAGGATATTACTGTTCTCGAAGGTCTTGATCCAGTACGCAAGCGGCCAGGAATGTATATTGGTGGTACGGGCTTGGATGGTCTTCATCATTTGATTTGGGAAGTAGTTGACAACTCTATCGATGAAGCAATGGCCGGTTATTGTACGGAAATTGGAGTTATCTTACACAAAGGCGGCCAAGTAACAATTTCTGATAACGGTCGTGGTATTCCGGTAGAAAAGCATAAAGTCACCAAAAAGTCAGCTCTCGAGACTGTAATGTGTACTTTGCACGCTGGTGGTAAGTTTGGCGGTGAGGGGTATAAAGTTTCGGGTGGTCTGCATGGGGTGGGTGTTTCGGTAGTGAACGCTTTATCAGTTCAGGTTATAGCCGAGGTCAGGCGTGATGGCTTTACCTACACTCAAGAATATATTCGCGGGAAAGCCAAGGGCAACCCCAAAAAAGGTCAGAGCACCAAAGAGACGGGAACCACTATAAGTTTTGATCCTGATCCAGAGATATTTAAAAAAATTGAGTTTTCTTGGAAGAAGATTGTCGAGCACTTGCGGCAGCAGGCGTATCTTACGAAAAATGTTCGGATCAAGATTATTGATGAGCGGGAGTTAAATGGTAAACCTAAAGAACTGGCTCGTAGTCTCACTTTCTATTTCGAAGGTGGTATTAAGTCTTACTTGGGCCATCTTAATGAAGGGGAGAAAGTTGTTCACGAAATTCCTTTCTATGTCGAGAAAGAGATCGATGATATTTCGGTAGAAATTGCTCTCCAGTATACTAATGAGATCAATGGGTTGGAGCTGAGTTTTGCTAATAATATTCATACCGGTGAAGGTGGTACACATGTAATGGGCTTTCGCAGCGCTTTGACGCGAGCCATTAATGATTACGCGCGCAAGAACGATCATATTAAGGCTAAAGAAGAAAATTTGTCTGGCGATGATGTTCGCGAAGGGTTATCAGCTGTTATTTCCGTCAAACTGAGAGATCCTCAATTTGAAGGACAGACTAAAGCTAAATTGGGAAATGCTGAGATGCGAACGGCTGTCCAGTCGGTTATGCTGACAGCTTTTTCTTCGTATCTAGAGGAACATCCTCAAGAGGCTCGGCAAATAATGGGCAAGTGTATGTTGGCGCAGAAGGCGCGCAAAGCTGCTAAGGCAGCTAAGGACACAGTTATTCGCAAAGGAGCGATGGATGGATTAACTCTGCCTGGCAAGTTAGCTGATTGCTCTAGTCGTAAGCCGGAAGAATGTGAGCTGTATATAGTTGAGGGAGATTCGGCCGGAGGCTCGGCCAAACAAGGCCGCGACCGTAGCTTTCAGGCAATATTTCCTTTACGTGGCAAGATTCTAAATATTGAACGAGCACGATTAGACAAAGTGCTTTCTTCTAAAGAAATTAAATCTCTAATCATTGCCCTTGGTACTGGAGTGGGTGAAGAAATGGAAATGGGTAAATTGCGTTATCACCGTATCATTATTATGACGGATGCTGATGTTGATGGCGCTCATATTAGGACATTACTGTTGACACTTTTTTATCGTCACTTTGAGAAATTAGTAGAAGATGGCCACTTGTATATTGCTCAACCGCCACTGTATAAGGTGCAGGTTAATAAAAAATCAGAATATGCTTATACTGACCAGGATAGAGACGAAATATTAGATAACTTTAAAGGTGAGATAAAAAAAGGCGCCAAAGTAAATCTGCAACGCTATAAAGGTCTCGGAGAAATGAATCCCGGGCAGCTTTGGGATACTACTATGGATCCGGAAAATCGGACGATGTACCAAGTGCAAATAGAAGACGCTGCCAAAGCTGATCGCGTCTTTGATACTTTAATGGGAGCAGAAGTAGCGCCGCGGCGGAAGTTTATTCAAACGCACGCCCAGTATGTGAAGAATCTGGATGTTTAACGGGAAATTTCAAATGACAAATTCCAAATACCAAACAAATTACAAATCACAATATCTAAATTCTAATTTTGTAATTTGGAATTTGCGATTTGGAATTTTCCCTTGACTACCACTATACTTTTCGTAATAATGAACCTAAATAGTGGTTCCCCCACTGTTTTTAAGTAGAAAAAAATATGGAGTTTAGTTTAACTGACAATCGAGTTGTCAATTACATCAAGGAGGCCAAGGAAGAACTGAGTAAAGTGGTTTGGCCATCGCGAGCAGAACTGATTCGACATACTTTGATCGTGGTCGGTGTTAGTCTGGCAGTGGCTTTCTTTCTTGGAGTGTTTGATTTTGTTTTTGGTAGGGTATTAGAAAGATTAATATAATCTGAATTAAATTCGAATATTATGCCTAAACAGTTAGGAAAAAAAGAACGAGCCTGGTATGTTTTGCATACGTATTCTGGCTACGAGGAAAATGTGTCGGAGAATTTGAAGCAACGCATCGAGGCCATGAAGATGCAGGACAAGATTTTTGCTGTGATGGTGCCCAAGGAAAAGAAAATTAAAATCAAAAATGGACGGCGCCAGACGATAGAAGAAAAAATATATCCCGGGTATGTTTTAGTGGAGATGATTGTAACGGATGAGTCGTGGTATGTAGTTCGTAACACTCCTAATGTGACCGGCTTTGTTGGTTCAGGAACGATTCCTACCCCCGTCTCACTAGGTGAAATGAAATCTTTAGAGAAACGGATGGGTGTCGAAGAGCCGAAATATAAAATTGATGTTTCAGTTGGGGAAGCAGTTAAGATTGTTGATGGGCCTTTCAAGGATTTCGATGGCAAAGTTAGTAATATCGACGAAGAGAAAGGTAAGATTAAAGTATTGGTTAATATGTTTGGACGAGAAACGCCAGTTGAGTTAGACTTTTTGCAGATTAAGAAGATATAATAGTAGATAATGGATTTTAGATTACAGATTATCTACTATCTGTTATCTATTATCTGCAATCTACTATCTGTTATCTAAAAAATGATCGGACTATTGCTATTACAAAGTCTGTGGTTATTTCTGCCAGCGGGATTAGCGAATATGACGCCTGTTTTAGTAAAGAGAATTGATATTTTGAACATTCCAATTGATGGCGGCAAGACTTATCGGGGTAAGTCTTTACTCGGTCGCAATAAGACTTATCGCGGTCTCGTTTTCGGTGTATTGGTAGCGATATTAACTGCTTTAATCCAAGATTATTTAGCTGGAAAATACGATTCTTTTTACCAAATTACGTTAGCTCCCTTTGATCAATATGGCTTTGTGGTAGTGGGCTTCTTGCTGGGTTTTGGAGCTCTGTTTGGTGATTTAGTAGAGAGTTTCATTAAACGACGGGTCAATATTGGACCGGGGGAGAAATTAATTCCTTGGGATCAGTTAGATTTCGTCATAGGTTCATTGCTATTTCTCGGTTTTATCTATCTAGCGGATTGGCCAGTTATTATCTGTCTGGTGTTGGTTGTCCCCTTTTTCCATATCGGGACTAATTTTCTGGGGTATTATTTGGGGATTAAGAAGAGTAAGTGGTAGAGCGTAGTCGTCAGTAGTAATTCAATATTTATAACTTAATACTAGTCATGGCTAAAGAAGTAAAGACAATTGTAAAATTACAAATTCCGGCGGGCAAAGCTAATCCAGCGCCGCCGATTGGTCCTGCTTTGGGACAACACGGATTAAACATCCAGGATTTTTGTGGCGCCTTCAACGAAAAAACCAAAGACAAAGGTGGCGATATTATTCCAGTGGAAATTACCATCTACGAAGATCGTTCCTTTGATTTTATTCTCAAAACTCCGCCAGCGGCTGAACTACTGAAAAAAGCGGCCGGCCTAGAAAAAGGATCAGGCGAACCAAACAAAACTAAGGTGGGCAAGGTTACTAAACAGCAGGTACGGGAAATAGCAGAAAAGAAAATGCCCGATCTAAATGCTAATGATATTGAGGCGGCGATGAAGATAATCGAGGGCACGGCTAAGCATATGGGGATTACGGTGGAAGGGTAAAATCATTAATCTAGCACCCGCCCGTCCCGATCGAATCGGGACGTAGTGAGGCAGGCGAGTTTTCGCGCGAATTACACTAATAATATGTTTGTCGGGCAATTTAAAAAGCTTACTAGTAGGATTTTCCCTGATAAATTTTTACAGCTTTTGCCTCGGGTTGGCTTAACGGCCAATCGACTAACCTTTTTATCATTATTGTGTACTCTGGGAGCGGCTTATCTTTTCTGGCAGGGAGAAATAGTTTGGGGTGGATTGTTGGCTTTGTTAGATTGGATCTTTGATATGTTTGACGGGCGGGTAGCTCGTCTCCAGCAGCGAGATAATAAACTAGGTGCTTTCTTCGACTTTTTCTCTGATCGGATACGACTTATCTGGCTGGTTGCTCTGGCCTTTGGTTCAGTCATCCCATTTCAGCTAGCGATTATTGCCCTACTATTGGACGCCCTACTATTCTTGTTTAGCAGTTTTATTGAGCTGAAGAAACTCAAACATCCCAACTGGTTACCAGCTAACATTGACCTTATTACCGTTGGAGCGATAGTTAATCAAATCCCGATATTTATTTATATTAAGTTAGTTATAGGAAGTTTGTTACTGGTGCTGCAGGTTATAACAGCGCTGGCAATGAATAGAAATAATCAACCAGTAAAGTCACAAGTGGGAGCTACGGATTAGTCCCCAAAGCGTTATTACCACACTAGGAAATCAAATGAAAAAAAGAAGTCAGCGTTTTCTCGACGCGAAGAAAAAAATCGAGAATCAGGAATATCCGATCGTCGAAGCGATTAAGTTAGCTAAAGAAGTGGGGGCTGAGAAGTTCGATGCTGCCTTAGAAGCACACATTCGTTTAGGTATCGACGTGTCAAAATCAGATCAAACAGTCAAGGGAGCAGTAACTCTCCCTCACGGCACGGGTAAAAAGATTAAAATAGCTGTTTTTGCTGATGAGAGCGAAGCTAAGGCGGCCAAAGAAGCTGGAGCTGAGTTGGTTGGCGGGGAAGATTTGATTAAAGAAATTAAAAAGACGCAAAAATGTGATTTTGCGGTGGCTGTTGCCACTCCCAAGATGATGCGATCGCTGGCGCAGGTAGCTAAGATTTTGGGACCTAAGGGTCTGATGCCTAATCCCAAAACCGGGACAGTGGATGTCGATCCCGCTAAAGTAGTCAAGGAATTGCAAGCTGGTAAAGTTAATTTTAAAAATGACCCAGCTGGCATTATTCATCAGATGATTGGCAAGGTGTCTTTCGATGATGAAAAATTAGCCGAAAACTATACTACTTTTATGGAAGCGATCAAAAAATTGAAACCGGCCAAGATGAAAGGCGAGTATATTAAAAACGTAACACTTTGTACTTCGATGGGACCGGGAGTGAAGGTGAAAAAGTAATTAGGCCCGCCTGCCGGTCTACATACCGTAGGCATGCAGACCGGTGTTAGGATTTAAAAGAGATGCCTAGCAAAAATAGAAAAGGCAAATTTATCGTCATTGATGGCTCTGATGGATCGGGAAAGAAAACGCAGTGGGGATTACTCAAGAAGCGCTTGCGGCAGGAGAAAATTCCCTATCTAGCGGCTGACTTTCCTGTCTACCAGAGCTTTTTTGGTAGGTTCATTAAGCGTTATTTGCACGGCGACTTTGGCGATCCGGTCAAGATTGATCCCTATCATGCCTCTTTTGCTTATGCTCTGGATCGGTTTTACAACAAGGAACGGATTGAAAAAGCTCTAGTGGCCGGGAAAATCGTGCTGGCCAATCGCTATATGGAGTCCAACAAGATTCACCAAGGAGCTAAATTTTCCAACCAAACTAAGCTCAATCAATATTTAGATTGGCTAGATAACTTCGAATTTGCTAAACTGAAAGTGCCCAAACCTGATCTGGTATTGTACTTACAGGTGCCGACTGATATTTCGCGCAAGCTAATCCAGCAGCGGGGGAAAAAGCGAAAAATTGACAAACACGAAAGTAACACTGCCTATCAGAAAAAAGTAGTGGAAACAGCGAAATATTTATGTCGGAAATATCCTTATTGGCAACAAGTTGATTGTGTCGAGAAAGGTGATTTGATGAGCAGACAAGTAATTCATGAAATGATTTGGGGAAGAGTTAAGAAAATAATTTAGCTTGGATTGGTTATCCTGTTGTGCCGGAGAAAAGCCTTGATCGGCTGAGCGGGCATGGATCC
>JBDRPV010000123.1:0-6727 GCA_043826745.1 Parcubacteria group bacterium | reverse complement strand
GTAATTGACTATATTCATTTTTCTTTTGGCTCGACTTTTAATCTGGCTGATGTGCTGGTAGTGGGAGGGGTGGGGGTGTTGTTGTGGCGGGAACTGCAGAAAAAATAGTTGCGAGTATATGAGTTACCAGTTGCGAGCGGTGAGCACGTAACTAGTAACTCATAATTCATAACTCAACAAAAAGGAGGGGACATGACCGCTAAAATTAATAGTGCTGCTGTTGTTGGTCTTGATTGCCAGCCGGTACGGGTAGAAGTAGACATCTCCCCCGGGCTACCCCACGTATCAATTGTTGGTTTACCCGATGCGGCGGTGCAAGAAGCCCGTGATCGTGTACGGGCGGCTATCAAAAATAGTGACTGCTCTTTTCCCACCACGCGAGTGACAATTAACCTCGCCCCAGCTGATTTGCGCAAGGAAGGGCCGGCTTATGATTTGCCGATTGCCCTCGGTATTTTGCAAGCTTCGGGGCAGCTTATTTTTAATGGTGACAACCAGCTTTTTGTGGGCGAGCTAGCTCTGGATGGAGCGTTGCAACATGTAAATGGCATTTTGCCAGTGGCCACTATGGCTCGAGAAAAGGAGTGGAAATCATTGTTTGTGCCGGAAATCAATGCTGTCGAAGCTAGCTTGGTACCGGATATTGAAATCATTCCCGTCAAATCTTTGCGACAGCTAATTAGGTATTTATCAGGTCGAGGAGGAATAGAATCTTTTCGCTCGGCCGGTGTTAATATTCCGGCTCAGTCTGGAGATAATATTGGTTATGATATGGCTCAAATCAGAGGCCAAGAACACGCTAAGCGTGCCCTAGAGATTGCGGCCGCTGGGGCGCATAATGTTTGTTTCCAGGGCCCTCCCGGTTCAGGTAAAACTCTCCTAGCTCGCACCTCGCCGACCATCTTGCCACAGATGACTACTGAGGAGGTTTTGGAAACGACCAAGATCTATAGCATTGCTGGATTATTACCAGCCGATAATCCGATGATAGTCCAGCGTCCTTTTCGTGCACCGCATCATACGGCCAGTGGTATTTCTTTAGTTGGGGGAGGGGCTTGGCCTCGTCCCGGGGAGGTCAGCCTCGCTCACCATGGCGTGTTATTTTTAGATGAACTGCCAGAATTTGGCCGCCGCACGTTGGAAAATCTTCGCCAGCCACTGGAAGACGCCACTGTCCAGATAGCCCGGGCTCAGCAAACCCTAACTTTTCCGGCTCAATTCACTTTAATGGCTTCGATGAATCCTTGCCCGTGTGGTTTTTATCGCAGTCCGGAGCAAGATTGCCATTGTACCCCAGTAGAGATTTCTCGTTATCAAAAAAGGATCTCTGGCCCTCTACTGGATCGAATAGATTTGCAAGTGGAGGTACCACGAGTTAAATATGAAAAATTGACGGCTACGAAATTAGCGGAGTCGTCAGTTGATATTCAGGCACGGGTGCAAGCGGCGCGGACGATCCAAGAAAAGAGATTTTCCCGATCAGGAGGGGCAAATACTAATTCCGGTATGGGTCATCCGGAAATTAGAAAATATTGCCAACTTGATAACCAATCGCAAACATTATTGAAATCAGCTGTTAACCAAATGCAGCTTTCGGCGCGTGGGTATTTTCGAGTCCTGAAGCTAGCTCGAACGATTGCTGATTTAGGTAGGATTGATAATATACAGACAGAACATGTGGCCGAAGCGTTGCAATATCGGTCAACGCAGATAGAAAGGTAAAGAATAAGCCCACTAAGTAAAGATATTTTACAATTATTTCTTCCAACCAAAAACCCGCCCAGTTATCCAGGCGGGTTTTGTATATAATTAAAAGGTACGCACTCTATTAATAAATATATCCTTTAATTACTCCACTACTATTGGATATTGTTCTGGTACTGGTAATACCAAAACCTTTGTAGTTCATTTCTGAGATGGTAACTCGGTCGCCCTGAACGCTTTCAACAACAGCGACGTGTCCCCACCAACTTTCAGAAGTAACCAGAATAGCACCTTTGGCTGGAGTACGACCGGTAGACCTACCTTGAGCACGAGCATTAGTCAACCATTGACCAGCATTACCTCGCCAAGATACATCACCACGTCTCTCAGCTACATACCAAGTACACCAACCCCAAGAGAAGCGATTACCAGCTCTTGCCCCCTTATTAACTGTTGGAGTAGTTTGACTTCTTTGTACTACAGATGAAGTCTGCTGGTTAGAAGTGCTAGTAGAATTGTAAGCATAACGAGTAGAAGTATCCACTTCTGGCTGCGGCCTATTTTCAATTTTACGTTTACCGTCAGGAACTACTAAGATCTGACCTACTTCAATATCAGTATCGTTAATCAATTCGTTGAAGGCCATAATTTCTTCCTTATCGGCTCCATGTTTTTTGGCGATGCCAGTTAGAGTCTCTCCACTATCAACTCTCTCAGTAGTACCGGAAACAGGCAAGATAGTTAACTTATCTCCCGATTTGATAATGTCATCAGCGTACTTTCCGCTCTCTGTTAGAATGGTAGCCGCATCAATGCCGAATTTACTAGCAATTGAATGGATTGTATCACCTTCTCTAACGGTGTAAGTAGTAATGTCAGTTCGTGGTTTGTAAGAGATCGTGGTATCAGTCGGGCTAGTTTTAACTAATGTGTTACCACCCACAGCTGTTAATTCTTGATTCTGCTCCTTGGCCGCTAAATTACGACCAGTCGTGGCGGTGGTTAAAGAAGCGGGTGAATTAGCCGTAGCGCTTGCTACCGAAACAATTGAGAAGCGGTCAGTTTCTTGGCGGCTTTTCTTGCGGTCGAGATTATTGGTAACAATCTCATAGTTGTCTTTTTCCTGACCAGCTAAGAAACCTAGCAAAATACTAGTGTCTTCATCCTCTGACCGATCGTTATCTTTGGCATAAACATTAAAGCCAGCGAAAGCCATTGCAATTACCAAAACACCAATAGAAACTAAATGCTTGCTTCTGTCCGCTACTAGTTCTTTGACTTTATTTATTGCCTTGCTGGCGAGTATTTTGTGTTTGTCAATTTTGTTTGAAGATTCGCCTTGGCTCTGCCCATTTTGGTGGGTCTTTAGAAGAGCCAGTAGTTTTTTGGTACTAATAGAATTAGTAACCTTCTTTTAACTGGTAACCATTACGACTGCAAACAGATTTACATCCGCTATCCAGTTAAAATTCTTTTAATTAATTTGAACCTTCTTCAATTTTTATAGACCAATCATCTTCTAGTCATCAGCTATCATACGCCCCTGAATATATATGTCAATGACAAATCATAATTCCTTTAAGGGGCTTGTTTAAGGTGGATAGTGGATATTTTGGGTATTAATTGTCTACAAGCCCCTAGTCTATGGGATTTACCTATAATCGGCTTGTATAAAGGCAGAAATAGACTTTTCACCTTATTTTTATCCCGATATCTGTGCATAAGATTATTTTGGCCTATTTCGGCTTGTATAAAGGTAAAAACAGTAAAAATAGGCGAAAATATGGTAAAATAAGCCAATTGGATCTATAATGATAAGCACTTATGTCAGATAAAATCCTCCAGGAACTCAATAAAGAACAACAAAAAGCCGCTCAGATAGAAAGTGGCCCGGTTTTAGTATTAGCCGGAGCGGGGTCAGGGAAAACTAGAGTGTTAACCCATCATATTGCTTACTTGATTGCCCAAGGGATAAATCCGGCTCTAATCTTAGCAGTAACGTTTACTAATAAGGCGGCCAACGAGATGAAGGAGCGGGTACAGAAACTAATTGCTGGTCAGTCGATACCCACTCTCGGCACTTTTCATTCTATTTGTGCTCGCCTGTTGCGTCAGGAGATTAAGGCGCTTGGTTTTAAATCCGACTTTGTTATTTATGATGATGATGACCGTCTCAAGGCGATCCAGATGACGATGGATAGGCTATCAATTCCGCGTAAGCAAATAAATCCGCGCTTAATTAGAACACTGATTTCCTCAGCCAAAAACGAGCTGATGACTCCGACCGAGTATGAGAGACGAGTAGAAACAGATATCCAGCGTTTGGTAGCCACTATTTACCAGGAATACCAGAAACTACTATCAGAGAATCAAGCTCAGGATTTCGACGATCTGATTATGACGACGGTAAAATTATTCGAAAAATTCCCCCTCGTTTTAGAAAAATATCAGCGTCGTTTCCAACATGTATTAGTAGATGAATATCAAGACACCAACCGAGCCCAGTATGTCTTGTTAAATTTGCTAGCTCGGAAACATGGCAATTTGTTTGTGGTAGGGGATGACTGGCAGTCAATTTACGGTTGGCGCGGAGCCAATGTGCAAAATATTTTAAACTTTGAAAAAGATTATCCAGGAACACAAGTTATTAAGCTAGAAAGAAACTACCGCTCGACGCAGAATATTCTCGATGCAGCTCATGAGGTTATTAACAAAAATTACCACCAAAAGGAGAAGAAGCTTTGGACGAAAAAACCAGCTGGTGATCAGACAACTGTCTATGAAGCGCAAGATGAACGGGACGAGGGTAATTTTGTGGTGGGTGAGATTGAAAAGATGGTGGCTACTGACGGGTCCGCCCCGCCCCGGTCAGACCGGGGGGGACGAGGCGGGTCTGCTACTGATGGGCACCAGTATTCTTATAATGATTTTGTTATTCTTTATCGCACCAACGCGCAATCGCGAGCACTCGAAGAAATATTTCTGCATCGCAATATTCCCTATAAGATCATCGGGGGAGTACGATTTTACCAGCGACGGGAAGTAAAAGATATACTGGCTTATTTAAAAGTATTGCATAATCCATACGATTCAGTTAGTTTGCAGCGGGTTATTAATGTGCCGGCACGCGGAGCGGGCAAGGTGACCGTAGAAAACTTAATGGTTCTCACCCAGCAGCAAGAGGGCAATTGTCTGGAGGCAGTAAAATTACTGGCTGACGAAAGGGGTAATAAAAAACTGAGCGATCTCTATCAGGTGATGAAGCAGGCTCAGCAGAAGTCTACCGAGCTTTCGTTGGCTGATTTAATCGATTATATATTAACCAAGACGGGTTATCAGGATTTTGTACTAGATGGCACGATCGAAGGAGAATCGCGTTGGGACAATATCCAGGAATTGAAGAGTGTGGCTAATAATTTTGACGATGTGGTGGGAGAGGAGAGGTTGAGTTCGTTTTTGGAAGAGATTTCTTTGCTGGCTGACACGGATCAAATCGATGAGCGAGCCGAAGCGGTGACGTTAATGACAGTTCACTCGGCCAAGGGATTAGAATATCCGGTAGTGTTTTTGGTGGGGCTGGAAGAGAATGTTTTTCCGCACTCACGCAGTATGTTGGAACCAGCTGAATTAGAAGAAGAACGACGCCTCTGTTATGTTGGCATGACGCGCGCTCAAGAAAAGTTGTATTTATCTCATGCCCAGACGCGAGCGCTTTTTGGCAATGTTCAGGCTAATCCCAGCTCGCGTTTTCTGGAAGATATTCCGGAGCGTCTACTAGATTATGTTGGGCGAGAGTCTGGCGGCGGGATAGCTTTTGGGGGGCAAACTAATTCTAATGAAGTAGAGTATGTTAATGAAGGTGAAGATGAGAGCGAGGGCGTTGATTTAGCTGAAGGCGATAAAGTGGTTCATCCGCAATTTGGCCTGGGTACCGTCAAAGCGATCAAAGAGGATACATTGCAGATAGCTTTTGCCCGAGCGGGGACGAAAACTATTATTAAAGAATACGCTCAACTGCAGAAGGTGGAGGCATAGCCAAGTGGTCTTTATTGACTATAAATATATCTTTCCCAAATAATAAATCAAGATTACTAGGAAAATGAAGTAAGTGATGAATACATACTTCTCCTGGTAGTCTTTTTTATTGATGATCCAGTAGTTAATGACGCCGCCGATAATAGCTGCTAACAGTAACCAGCCGAAAAAGCGAGGGATTATTAAGACAACAGCCAAATACGAAATTCCAACCAGAATTCCTACTACTTTTTTGCCCATTTTTTCACCAAGCATAGTTGGTATAGTCAAAATACCGGCTGCCTTATCACCAGCAATGTCTTTAATGTCTTTTACATGAGCGGCCAAAGAAAAAGCAATTAAAATAAGAGCGATAGCGTAAGGAGGCAGGGAGGTTAAATATTTGTGATCAGGCAAAGAGAAGCCAGCCATCAAAACAACCAAAGCAGCGCCAGCGATCAGAAAAATTGACAAGACTGGCACTCGTTTCAAGCGCAAAGGTGGCCAGGAGTACACAGTATAGATGATCATGAATACAGCTATGAAAATCAGGTAGTAATATGAAACGGTGTAAGCGAATAGAAAAGTTAGTAAAGTTAAAATGACAGTGATAATTTTGTATTCTGGGATGGCGAGAGATTTTTTGATTAAAGGACGGTTTTGATTGGAGATGGTGTCGATCTTGATATCGCTGAGATCATTAAGGCCGACTTGGGAGAGCCAAGCTAGTAGCAAAGCTATCATCGCGGCGGCTAGTTGCCAGCCGACTATTTCGTAATTGAGCAGCACTTTGCCTAGCAGTAGGCCTCCTAGCAACATAGCTTGGTAATGAACGATGCGATAGGGTCGGGCATTTTGCCAGCCGGCAATAAATTTTTGCCGGCTATAGAGAAAAAACAGAGCGAGCAGGTTAATTAGGGTTAGTACTAAGATGACAAACGAGAATAATTTATCATCATATTTTAAGTCACCCAGCGGTAGGATGATATTAGGCAAAGCTAGATAAACA